>CAKZMS010000096.1 GCA_937128785.1 uncultured Opitutaceae bacterium
GTCGCCGTTTCGTTTGCGCGACTTCTTCGAGTGGCTGTATCGCAAGCCGGCCCGGGCGCAATGGGTGGGTGGGTTGATTGGCCTGTATGGGCTGGTCGTCACCGGCGTGGCGTTCACTTACTGATTTATCGATGAACGAAAAGACTGCTTCGAAGTCCGTTTTGTTGGTCTTGGCCGGACCGGCTGGATCGGGGAAAACCACTCTCTGTGAACGCATGGTGGAAGAGGGCGACGATTTCTCCCGAGTCGTCACGAGCACCACCCGGGCGCCGCGCCCCGGCGCGGTGAATGGCCGGGACTATCACTTTTTTTCGGCCGAGGAGTTCGATCAGAAACTAGCCGAGGGGGCGTTTCTGGAGTGGGCCTGGGTTCATCGTAAGAACCGCTACGGAACCCTGGCCTCGGCCGTGCTCGAACCACTGGCCGCCGGTCGGAGCCTCATCATCAACGTGGATGTGCAAGGCGTGGAAAACTTCCGGGCTGCGGCGCGAGAGAATCCACTGCTGGCCCGTCACATGGGCACCGTCTACATCGACGTGCCGATCGATGAACTTCGCGTGCGTCTGGACGGACGTGGTGAAACCGAGGCGGAAATCGAACGCCGCATGATCACAGCCGAGAAGGAGCAGCAGGAGCGCGATAAGTTTGATTTTGTGATCACAAGTTCGTCCAAGGAGGCGGACTTCGCCGAGTTGCTGAAAATTTGGCGGCAGGTGATGGCGCGAGTAGACTGATTCGAGACCGTCCCGGGCTGCCTTCAACGGTCAGTCAACTTAGGCTGAAGGGGTCTTGCCCCGTTGGGGGGTATGCGGTCAGATACCGCCGCCTACCCCATGGAGATTGCTTTCCGCTTGTTACGTGCCGGCTTGTTGACCGGCTTGAGTTGTGTGCTGACGCCCGGATTGATCGCGGCCTCGCGCAGCGTGCCGGATGAGATCCAGTTCAATCGGGATGTTCGACCAATCCTGTCCAACACCTGTTTCAAGTGTCATGGTCCTGATGCGGACAACAATCGCTCCGATTTGCGATTGGATCTGCGGGAGCTCGCCACTGCTCCGCTGACGAAGGCCGACGGTCGGAAAGTAACCGCTGTCGTGCCGGGTAGTATTGAGGAATCTGAGTTGTGGGCGCGCATTATCAGTCCGGAGCCCAACCAAGTGATGCCGCCACCGGACGCGCTGCATCAACTCAGTGGCCGGGATCGCGAAGTCATCAGGCGCTGGATCGAGCAAGGGGCCGCCTACGAATCTCACTGGGCCTATATCGAGCCAAAGGCCGTGACACCGCCGCCGGTGGTCAGTGAAAGCGTGCGCAATCCGATCGATCAATTTGTGCAAAAACCTTTAGCCGATTTAGGCATCGGACCCTCTCCCCGGGCCGAGCCGGCGACCCTGGTGCGCCGGCTTTCGTTAGACCTGATTGGCCTGCCTCCGACCCGGCAGCAGGTGGAGTCTTTCACCACTGATCCGTCTGATGAAAACTACGCGGCGCTGGTGGAAGAGTTGTTGGCCTCGCCCCACTACGGTGAGCGCATGGCGGTGCCCTGGCTCGATCTCGTGCGATTTGCCGACACCGTGGGCTTCCACGGCGATCAGCGGCAGAACATTTTTCCCTACCGCGATTACGTGATCGGTGCCTTCAATCGTAACCTGCCTTACGATCAGTTCATTCGCGAACAACTCGCGGGTGATCTCATGCCCGAACCGACGGTCGACCAGTTGGTCGCCACCGGTTTTAATCGACTCAATCTCATGACCCGTGAGGGTGGGGCTCAGCCCCAAGAGTATCTGGCGAAGTCGGCCGCTGACCGGGTGCGGGCGGTCTCAACCGCTTTCATGGGATCGACGGTGGGATGTGCCGAGTGTCACGACCACAAATACGATCCCTTCACCACGAGGGATTTCTACAGTCTTGCCGCTTACTTTGCCGACGTGAAGCAATGGGGTGTGTATTCGGACTACAGATACACACCGAATCGTGACTTGAAGGGGTTCAACAACGATTTCCCCTTTCCGCCCGAAGTGGATGTCCCTTCGGAATATCTGTTGCAACGACTGCATCGTCTGGAGGCTCGTTGGCAACGTCGGGAAGCCGGGACCATTGCGGCAATCTTGGCGGAGGATGAAAAACGGGACGCGGTGGTGGATTGGGCGCGCACTCACCTCGGGGCGTTGGCCGGAGACCGGATGGGGTGGCTCAATATTCCGGTGATCCGGACCGAACCGGCGGACAACACGCGGATCGGATTA
The DNA here is from genome assembly GCA_937128785.1 of uncultured Opitutaceae bacterium. Classification (GTDB taxonomy): domain Bacteria; phylum Verrucomicrobiota; class Verrucomicrobiia; order Opitutales; family Opitutaceae; genus Actomonas. The sequence goes on from CAKZMS010000096.1 coordinate 2,250, forward strand.
GGCAGTCACGGACTGGTTGCGGTATTCCGGGCGATTGATGAAACGGAGCCCCGCAAGCAGGACAACGTCTTGGTGCTCAGTCCTCCCCCGGGAGACTTGGCCGCATTGCGCGTGGAAGTGCTTCCCGACCCCACCAATGGAGGGAGGGTCACCGATCGTGAGCTCGGAAACTTTCATCTGCGTCTGGAGCTGGCGGTGCTGCGAGCGGGCGCGGATGAGCCCGCCTCATTGGAGTTCGATGGCGCTTACCCCGATCGCGACACGTGGAGTTATTCCAATGCGTATTTGCAGACCTCAGTGGATGAGCTGTGGCGATCCCGTCCGCAAGATGCGGAGGACCGGCAGGAGGCGGTTTGGCAGTTGGCCCGGCCCGTGACGCTGGCTCCGGGAGATCAGTTGCAGGTGACCGCCATCACCCGGGATGTCAGCCGGATGGGGTTTAGCGTTTCCCCGGTCGCGTTGCGTCGACCGGGAGACCCCTTGCCGGATGGTTTACGTGTGGCTGCCTCAAAAATCCACGATCCGACGACGCTATCCGATGATGATTGGATCGCTCTTTCCCAAGCCTATCTCGCCAGCGGGCGGGACTTCGACTACTACACCGCCAGCCTAGCTGACCTGCGGGAAATTGCCGCCTGTCGGGACGGCAACGCTTTCTCCATGGTGACCGAATCGGCCGATCCCCTGGTCACGCGTGTGCTGCATCGCGGCAACTGGCAGGATGAAAGCGGCGAGATCGTCCAGCCGCATCCGCCCGCCTTCATGGTGGGAGACGAACCCGATCCCTCGCGGCGCGCATCGCGCCTGGATTTGGCGGAGTGGATCGCCTCGCCCGACAACCCGCTCACGGCCCGGACCTTTGTGAACCGGTTATG
>CAKZMS010000097.1 GCA_937128785.1 uncultured Opitutaceae bacterium
GACGATGGACTTCACCTCCTCGATTTCGTCGATCGCCGCGGGCTTGAGCGAAAACTCATCAACCTGCGACGGCGGCTTAAGGTCGTCGTGCTCCCCGGCCAACACCCCGTGCTGCAAGCCGCCGCCACGCAGATAAAGGAATACTTCGCGGGTCGTCGTTTCGAATTTGACCTTCCGCTCCATCCCACTGGATCAGCGTGGGAACGACAGGCCTGGCAGCACTTGCAATCGATCCCGCCGGGAACCACGCAAAGCTATGGGGAGATGGCGGCCGCGCTCGGTCGCCCCGGCGCCGCGCGCGCCGTGGGTCGGGCCAACGGCATGAACTACCTCTCAATTATCATTCCCTGCCACCGGGTGATCGCCGCGAACGGTAAACTCACGGGCTACGGCGGTGGTCTCTGGCGGAAACAGTGGCTGCTCGATCATGAGCAAAAACACGGTAGGTCTGAATCCCACTAGAGATCAGATCGTAATCACAATTTTCCCCGACTGCTCACCCGCGGCCATAAGCTCGAAAGCCGCCGCCGCATCGGCCAACGGAAACGTGGCCGAAACGACCGGCCTGATTCCGTGCTGACTGACAAAGGCCATCATGGCGTGCCAGTCCAGCGGGCTGCCCATCGTCGTTCCCAGCAGGCTGATTTGTTTCCAAAACACCTTCCGCATGGGCAGCACCGGCGGGTCTCCCCGCGTGGCGCCGAAAAACACCACCCGCGCTCCGGGATTGCACAAGTCAATCAACCGACCAAATCCGTCTCCTCCCGCACTATCCACCACCACGTCAAATCCCCCCAACTCTGCCGCGACTGCTTTGGCCCATCCGTCGGCGCGATAATCAAATCCCGCTTCGGCTCCCAATTCCACCGCTTCCGCGATTTTATCCGCGCTGCTGGACGTCACCCAGACCTGCGCTCCCGCGGCCACGGCGAACTGCAGCGCAAAGGAGGCCACTCCCCCGCCGACCCCGGATATCAGCACCTTTTCCCCGGCCTTCAGGCCCGCCCGCGCGAACAACGCCCGATACGCGGTGAGTCCCGCCAACGGCAAAGCCGCGGCCTCGTTCCAGGAGAGGTGGGCGGGTTTGGGCGCCAACTGGGCTGCCGGCACGGCGATGCGCTCCGCCAAAGTGCCATCACGAGGCAGGCCCAGGATGGAAAATGATTTGGCCTGCGCCCGTTCATCCGTCCCCCAATCAAAACTGGGATTGATGATCACTTCGTCGCCCGGGGAAACGCCTTCCACGCCGGCCCCCATCGCGGCGATCTCGCCGGCACCATCCGAGCCCGGAATGAGCGGAAATTTCAGTCCCGCATATTGCCCCTGTTTGATCCAGAGGTCCCGGCGATTCAACGCGGCTGCTTTGAGTCGGACCACCACTTCACCAGCTCCGGCGGAGGGTTCAGAAACCTCGGCCACTTCGATCTGATCGAGCTCGGGAAATCGAATCGCTTGCATCATCGAATCATCAAGGATCGCCACCCGGCATTTATCAAAGCAAACGATCGACCTTGTCTCAGTTCTGCTTCGTCGCGTGACTTACGCGGTGCTCATCGCGCTCAACAAACCCTACGGGGTGCTATCGCAGTTTACGCCCGAACCGGGATCGCGGTGGACCACGTTGGCGGAACTCGGTCTGCCTCCGAAGGTCTACCCCCTGGGGCGTTTGGATGCTGATTCCGAGGGTCTGTTGCTGCTCAGTGACGAGCCCGGCCTGAACACGCGCCTGCTCGATCCGAAGCAAGGCCATCAGCGGGAATATTGGGTGCAGGTCGAGCGCATCCCCACAGCTGCCTCCCTGACCAAACTGGCAGCCGGCGTGGAAATCCGCGGCACGCATACCGCTCCCTGCCGGGTGACTCGGATTGAGGTGGATTTACCGGACCGCAATCCCCCCATCCGGCATCGGCTGAACGTTCCGGACTGCTGGTTGTCTTTGATCCTGACCGAGGGAAAGAACCGCCAGGTGAGGCGGATGACGGCCGCCATCGGACATCCGACCCTGCGACTTTACCGCGCCGCTATCGGCAGGCTCGATCTACCCAAGCTAACGCTCGGACCCGGCGCCTGGAAACAACTCTCCGCGGAGGAGCGCACTGCGATTTTTGCGCGCACGTGAAGACCGGAGGTTCAATCAGGCCGTGGGCCAGGGTCCGGTAATCGCGACCGTGTAGCCGGGCTTTTGCACGTTGGCGAAGAGCGTGGTGCCATCAGGGGAAAAACATGCTCCCGCCCATTCGCTGCCTTCGGGGGCAACGTTGACGGCGATGGGGTAAAATTTACCCGCCGGGGTCACGCCAATCATACGGTTCTGTCCCTTGGTGTCTTCACACAGGATAAGATCCCCCCACGGTGCTATGGTCAGATTATCACAGTTGCGCACCAACTCGGAATTGTTGGGTTCGGCAAAAAGCTCGATCGTGCCCGGCTCCTCGTGCTCGCGGGCCGTGCCCTCAAACGGGCTCGGCCGATAACGGAAAACCTGCCCCATGGTCGTTTTCCCCCCATTGGTCATGGTGAAATACCCTTCACCCTCACCCCACCAAGCACCTTCGCCCCGGGCGAAGACCGCCGCACCTTGGGCGCGCCCCCGGTAACGTAAATCGAGGCGTGGACTGTCGACGTCCTGCAACTCGATCCATTCCGCCGCGAGAGGCTGACCGATCGGGAAACTGGGCAGGGTCGGCCAATTGCGGGTATCCATCTGCGGTTGGCCTTTGATGGCCAAAGCCTGGAGGCGGCCGCCCGCGGCGAGGTTACCCGGCTCGTCGGGAAGGAATCGGTAAAAAAGGCCACCCCCGAGATCCCCGGCTTGCTACACCGCCCCGGAAACGGCATCGCCCCCCACGCCTTCCCGCCCCCAC
>CAKZMS010000098.1 GCA_937128785.1 uncultured Opitutaceae bacterium
GCCTTAAGACTGACGAACTGCCGAAATTAGGTCGAGACGGTCAACTCAATCGAAGTGATGCGTTTGATGCAACAATCCTTCTGTATCCGCCAACTTATTGGACTTACGGAGTCAATGCTATCCGCGCAATCAATGGTATTTCAGCATTTCATTTGAGCCATCTTGAACGACGTGACCACGTCACCATTGGGGGCATGCAGCGGATGAATAAACCCACTGCGGCGATACAACTCTGTCGCTCCCTCAGGTGGCGGCATCTCGGCCTTGTGGTAGGTGAGCACCGGGGCCGACGGTCCCATGATCGTGATCGTATCGGCATCCTCCTGGAGCGATAGCGGAGCCGCCGCCAGGCAACAGCTGAACAGGCAAGAAAGGGCACTCAGGGGTAGTCGCGGATTCACAACCGAGGACTCCAAACCAGTTTCAATCATCGTGACGACCAAATCCCCACGAAAACGTTGCTTCCAGTTTCTCCCCCCCGAAAAGCCGCACGCCCGCAAACATGGTTTCGGCCATCGGCGTCTCTCCCATCAACTCCGCGACCTCGACCATCAAGTCAGCATCGGCTTTCAGTCGGGCTACCTTTTCGCCCGGATAACCTGCCCAATATTTCAAATCATGGCGAAAGCACGCGGGGTAGATGTCGATGCCTTTGAACTCATCGACCCAACGCGTGCAGCCATCGCTGGCGAAGGGACGTTGCGGGGGGTCCCGCTCAATCTTGGCCCAAAGTTCTACGAGGCCGAAATGATCGCAGATGGCTTTGATCTCAACCAGCGATACGGCCTGACCGGGCTCGGGCAAATCGAAGGAGGCGCTCTGATTTTCAGCGAAGGAGACCGTCGCCAATACCAGCGCGAGTCCGAGCACCCGACCGGAGCGGAGGATTAGCCATAATGGTAATCGCATTGGGCCAAGCTGCCGCGTCATGCTTCCCGCCTCCATCCCAAAAAGTGCGCCCCACCCTTTCCATGCTTCGCTCCCTTCGATCCCTCCTGTGCTGCGGCCTCATCTGCGGGCTGTTGTCGCCTGCCTTGACCGCCGAGACGGTCCCTGAATCTGCCATGGAATCCGGCGAGGTCTTGCACGGCCAGTGGCGGCGCCCCGATGGGGGCTACGTTATCCAAATCAAAACCATCGGCGAAGAGGGGCAGTTGGAAGCGGCCTATTTCAACCCACGTCCCATCCGGGTGGAATCCGCCCAATGGCGTTTCGGTGGCGGCACGCTCCAGCTGCGCATCAGGCTCAACGACCGCGGATACGAGGGCGCGTATTATCTTCTACAATACGATGCCTCAACCAATCGACTCGTGGGTGAATACCACCCGGCCAATCAACAGACCTTCGAGGTGGTCTTTGAGCGATTACTGGCCCCACCCCAAAACCAGTAGCCAGCATCATGACCTTGGTTGCGGTGCCCTTTCCACCGGATCAGTTTGAAGCCTGGTCCCAGCGATCCCAGCGCGACTATGCGCGAGCGAAAGTCGCCAGCGGCGCTTGGACCGAGGCGGAGGCACCGGAACGAGCCCGGGCGGAACAGGCGAAGTTGCTGCCCGCAGGCCTGGACACACCGGGCCATCATCTGCGGCGAGTGGAGGATGCGACCGCAGGCGCTTTCATTGGTTGGTTTTGGATCGCGCCGGCCACCGGGGGTCCGCCGGACCTCGGTTGGCTTTTTGACATCGAGATCGTTCCCGAGCACCGCGGCCAAGGTCACGGGCGAGCCGTGATGGCGCTCGCCGAGCAAGAGGCGCAGTCCATGGGATTTGCCCGGTTAGGCTTGCACGTCTTCGCCCAAAACAAGGTGGCCCTGCATCTTTATGAGGCCTGCGGTTTCGAGACCAGCGACGTCACGATGGTGAAAACGCTGGAATGAGGCAGACGGCAGCGGCGCTCCGGCCAGCTCAGCTTAGCTCACAGGCACCACCAGCGCAGGCGATCACCTGTTTGAGTTCCGTGATGTCTTCGTCCTCCGAAAGTTCGGTGTAGCGCACGGGATTGTAGCCGAGTTGATTCCAGCGCTGGATGTCGTCGGTAGTAGCCACGGCCTCGCGGGGCGCCTGCGCGTAGGCCTTGTCCCCAGCGTCCTGCAACAGGGCGATACCGGTGAACGAATCGCGGTTTTCCCCGATGCGCTCGGCCACCGCGTCCCATTCGTCGGGCCGGACCGTGACCGTGCAGGAAACGTTGTGGTGCAGTCCCGGGGAGTGGTCCTCGTGACGCCGCCCGGCCTGCACCCAGTTGACCTGCACCTGACGGATGTAATCGAGGTGGGTCACCGCATCGATGTCGTCGCGATAGATGCCAAACTCCGGGCCCTCGACCGGGAACGTGATCACTTCCGTGCGGCCATGCGGATCGTAGACACTCTCCTCCACCATGTGGGGATTGGCCTTTTTGAAGTGATTGTAGACCGGGCACAGCTTGTTCGACTGCACGCGGCGGAAGTAACGCACCGCGTGGTGCGGATGCAGACCACTCGAAGTGCCGAGCAGCAGACTGGCGGTGCCTTCGGGTTTTACACACGTCGTGCGAGCCGCCGGATGAATGCCGATGGCGCGAGCCACGACCAGATTAACGGCCTTCACTACCTCGGCTCCTGTCCGCAATACCTCTGGATCGAGCAGGACATCGGGGCGATCCAACACGCCACAAATGGAGACACCCAGCAAGGCCTCACGTGCAGTGATCAAGCGGGAGACGGGAGAGAGATATTGGAAATCGGTGTAGCCGGCTTGGAGCGTGCCGATCAAGGCCGCCTGCGCGCAAAGTTCGTAGAATCGTGCCGGGCTTTCGGCAGCCGCAGCGGAGAGCGTGGTGAGGTTGCAGAACTGCACGCCGGACAAGGTATCGCCCTCACAGAGACCGCCATTGTGACCCATCTTGCGCAACTCGGCGATCGTGTCACGAGTGAGCTTGAGTTTCGGATTCAGTCCAATCTCCACGCACGGATTGGCGCCATATTCGGCGTCCTCGACAAAATAAAACCCGGGTTCGCCGTATTGCTTCTGCGCTTCGAACAGATGGTCGAACTGCTCACGCGTGGCTTCGGATCGAACGATGACGGCCGAGTTATTGCTGGCGGTGCGCTGGGACTGGGTCTCGAACCAATTGCCCGTCTTGGCTTGGCACATTTCCTCATCATCGGCCGAGAATAGACAAATCGTCGCCGAACGACGAATGCCGCCGGACAACACCGCCTTGGCCGCCCACATCAACACATCGTAGGCCTCGATGGGTTTGAGTTTTCGACCCGCCGCACCTTGCAGAATTTTTTCCACCTTATCCAGAGCGTGCATCAGCGGCTCGGGGCCGGGAGCCTTGCCGCCCGACGTGCGCAACGGCGCGCCCGCCGGACGGATTTCGGAGAAATCAAACTTCACGCGCCGGCCCTCCACCGCCGAAACCATCAAGGCATGCAACGCATCGGCCCAACCTTCGATCGTATCAGCGATGACATGGACGGACGCACGCTGGTCTTCCGCCGGAGCCGGACCGAGGGCCGGCAGTTTGGCCACGTGTTGGGTCTGCACCGAGAACCCGACGCCACAGCCGCAGAGCAACAGGTAGAGGCTTTCGCGGAAGGACTCGAGCCGGTCGATGTGCAGGAAGGCACAATTGTAGATGCGGGTGTGTTTTTTGAGGATCGCATCACCCCCAAACTGCAGGCTGCGCATCGACGGGAGCACCCGCTTGTTTTCCACCGCCGCAAAGGCGTTTTTGATCGCATCGTGCAGAGAGCTCAGGGAGCCCATCTTGGCGATAACCGTGGCATCAATCTCATTGGCCTTGAGCGCCTCCGCCGTGACATCGAGCAAGGAGGTTTCTTTGAAGTGCCCGAGGTGCATGTCGCGCACGCGTCCCACCGCTTCCGCCCAAGATTCGCGTCGCTTCTTCTCCGGGTCGTAGCGCGCGTAACGTGAGACTGCGATGTAGTCTTCCAAACCATTTTGCGGGTGTCTTACGGGGCGATCGGAGGAAGCGGCAGACGATGCAGAAGTATCGGAAGACGTAGAAGATGCGGACATGACGAAAGGAAGATGCTAGGGATAATGAGGGGCTCGGCCACCCCCCGTAGTGCCGAGTCGAGCTCCCTACCCCAACATATTGTGCCCTCGGCGCAAACCTGTTCGTTGCGCAAATCTTGTTTTCACAGGTTTTTTGCCCCGAAGAACCACTGTCATGGATGTAGCGCGGCGCTACAGCCGGCGTTTCCCGTTGCCCGCGAAAGCACGACCCTAGGGTCCAAAACAACTCATCAAGGGTGAAGCCAAGAACCCACCAACGGGTGCTTCCATGACACTTCCGCAAACCGGCTGAAGTCCGTATCAGCGATGTGAACAGTGGCCTTAAACTCGATACCCAGACAATGGGGTCATGTCGTTACTTGTTAATTTAAAATTAACAAGTAACGACATGACCCCCTTTCGGGAGAAGTCTCAATATTCCGATTCTTCGGGTTCGGTGGCGGGCAGTTCCAGCAGGGTAGCCCCGAAGTCAGAGCTGAATACTTCTGCTTGGATCCCGCGTTGGGCAGTAGCGATTTGGTCGCGGTAGCGATCGATTCGTCGCTGGTCGATCAAGGCTGCTTCCAGAGAAGTGACGGCCTCGGGGGTCACCGCGGGTTCCCACAGGTATAGTTGGCGGAGGCGGGTCAATGAGGTGAGGTGGGCAATGCCGGCATCGCTCACGGCAGTGGTGTGAAGATTGAGCGAAGTGAGCCGGCGCAGAGGGGCGAGCTGGATCAGACCATGGTCCGTCACGGCCGTTTCATCCAGGCGCAGCATGCGTAGTTCCGTCATCTCGCTGAGTTGCTCCAGGCCTGAGTCGGTCACCGCAGTGGTCCCCAAATCCAATCGATGCAGGGCTGGCGCGATCCCGGCCAAGCGAGCCAACTGGGCATCTCCAAATTCGTCCCCGGCCAATCGGGCGGAAGCGCTCAGCCAGGGTTCGTCCTCCGCGAGTGGGCGAATCGTGATGCCCAATTCCTTCTCCAATTCAAGGGCGGCGGCGAACATGGCTTCGCGATCCGGCAACTCAGGCAACGGAAGACCCAGCTGGTTCGCCACCGCATCAACAATCATCGGATCAGGGGCGAGGGCGAGAAACCCTCCTGCAGCCGGAGCATCGGCGGTGATCCACCACTCCAAAACCGCGATGTCCTCAACCGTCGGCTGGGGTCGACCGGCCGGCGGCATGTGTTCCTTGTCGTCCAGAGGCAGGTAAAGCCGCCGCACCAACAGGCTCTCCATCGCGTCACCTGCTACGATCGCCGGCCCGTGCTCGCCGCCCTCGATGATGCCGGCGAACGAATCGAGTCGCAGGCCACCCTCCATTCGCGAGTCTCCGTGGCAGGCCACGCACTTAGCATCGAGCACCGGCTGCACGACGTGTTGGAAAACATCAACCTGGGCCAAGGTTTCAGGGGCCGGTACGCCGGCCAGGCCACCACCCAAGAGCGGTCGAAGTACAGTGGGAGCATACTCCGCCAAATAGCCCGTGCCATGGGTCATCGAGCCGCCGTTGTGGCCGGTCCACATCAGCACAAACAACGTTACCGCGAGGGTGAGACCATAGCCGCGCGGCCGACGACGCAGTAGCAAGAGCATCACCGTAAGACCCAAGGTCGCAAACCCCAGAAGCCGGTGCCGGTCCAACAACACCTCATCGTAGGTCCCGTCACGCCCAAGCAACCACCCACAACCGGCGGCCCCAACGGCCCCGAGGATGGCGACCGTCAGGATCATTCCCCGCACCCCGTCCGCCAGGCGGAGCGACTCGCGGAATCGCCCCGCGATTTCGGCGATACCCAGCAGCAACAAAACACCGATCGGCACATGCACCACCACGGGGTGGAAACGGCCAATAAAAAGCGTCAGGTCGGTCATGGTGAGGAAGTCGAGCCGGAACGATCAGGTCATGATGCCATCGACCACGTTGCCGTGCACATCGGTAAGCCGGAAGTCACGACCTTGGTAGCGGTAAGTCAGCCGTTTGTGGTCGATGCCAAAACAGGCCAGCATCGTCGCGTGGAAATCATGCACGTGGACTTGTTGGCCGTCCGAGAGATAGCGATAGCCCAACTCGTCGGTGGAGCCCCAAGTTAGACCCGGGCGGATACCGCCGCCGGCCATCCAAATCGAGAACGCGTTGATATGGTGATCGCGACCGGTCCCCTGCCCCATGGGGGTGCGACCGAATTCACCGCCCCAGATGACGAGGGTGTCTTCCAACATGCCCCGTTGCTTGAGGTCTTTGACAAGCGCCGCCGTAGCTTGGTCGACAGATTTGCTCGCCGCCGCAATGCGCGAATCGATGCCGTGGTGGTGATCCCAACCCCGATGGTAGAGCTGCACAAATCGGGAGCCGCGTTCCAGCAGCCGACGAGCCAACAAGCAGTTGGATGCGTAGGTGCCTTCGCCCGCCTCCTTGATGCCGTAGAGGTCGAGCGTATCCTGCGACTCCTCCCGAATGTCGGCCAGTTCCGGCACACTCGTCTGCATCTTGAAGGCGAGTTCGTATTGGGCCACCCGCGTGGCGATTTCCGGATCGAGCGACTCCTCCTCATGAAGGTTGTTAAGCCGCGCGATCTCGTCGATCACTTGCCGCTGGGTGCTCTGGCAAACCCCGTCGGGGTTGCCCACGTAATGCACGGGGTCCCCCTTGCTTTGAAACTGGATGCCTTGGAATCGGCTCGGCAAAAACCCGGCCGACCATTGCCGGGCGGAGATGGGTTGCGTGCTGCCGTCTTGGCGCGAAACCAACACAACGTAGCCGGGCAGATTCTCCGCCTCGCTGCCAAGCCCATACATCAACCAGCTGGCAATACTTGGAAATCCCTGGCGAAAGACACCCGAGGTTAACTCGAGCATTGCAGGGGTATGGTTATTCGAGCGGGAAAACATGGAGTAAATGAAGGCCA
>CAKZMS010000099.1 GCA_937128785.1 uncultured Opitutaceae bacterium
GTCTCGAGGATGTCGGCCTTGGTGTCCTGATCGACGAGAGCCGGAGCCGGACGGTGAATCGGATAGCGCTTCTCGTGCGGCACGTCGCCGCGGCCATCCACCGCCGCGCCGGTCACGTCGAAGATGCGGCCGAGCACGCCTTCGCCCACGGGGACGGAGATCGGCGCGCCGGTATCGGTCACGCTCATGCCGCGCTTCAGGCCCTCGGAGGAGGACATGGCGATGGAGCGGACGATGCCGCCACCCAAGTGCTGCTGCACCTCGAGGGTGAGGAGCTCGTTCTTACCGCTCACCTCGAACTCAATGGTGAGGGCTTGGTAGATCGGGGGGATGTTGCCTTCGGTGAACTGCACGTCGACGACGGGGCCGATGACTTGGACGATATTACCGGTATTCATGTTACGTTCCTAATGAAGAATTCAGAGTGATGATTTTAAAATGAGTGGGGGGGGCGAACAACGAAGTGAAGAAGGGGATTCTATTCTGCATTCTTCGTTCGTCATTCTACCTGAGGCGGCTAAGCCGCCGTCAACTGACCGGCAGCGATTTCGAGAATTTCCTGAGTGATGGCGGCCTGACGGGCTTTGTTGTATTCGAGAGTCAGGTCGTCGAGCAGGTTGGTGGCATTATCCTTCGCGGTCTTCATCGCGACCATGCGAGCGGAATGTTCGGATGCCTTGGTGGACAATGCGGTTTGGTAGAGGAAACGCTTCACGTAGAACGGCAGCAAAGCCTCGAGCACGGTTTGGGCGTCGGGCTCGAAGATCATCAACCGATCGTCGGCTTTCTTGGTGCGTTCTTCGTCACCCTCTTCAGCGAGGTTGGCCACAAAATCGCTGAGGTTATCGAGCGGCAGGAGCGGACGGTGGACGGGCTCTTGAATGAGGGTGTTCTTGAACCGTGGGTAGATGACTTCGATCGTGTCGATTTCACCCTGGAGGAAAAGATCGATCATGTAATCACCGATGACTTTCACCTCATGAAATGGCACTTTGTCGGTGATGCCGAAATCGGCGACGACGTCCCGTTTGGTGCGGGCCAGGAACTGCGCACCCTTGCGTCCGGAAACGACAAACTTGGCGGGACCTTCGATTTCGCCGACCAGTTTGAACATGTTGGCGTTGAGCGGTCCGCACAGGCCCTTGTCTGTAGTGATTAACAGGATACCGCGGGTCTTCACCTCGCGGGGTTGGAGGAAGGGGTGTTGGCTGGCGTCGACCTTGGGAGCCAATGACGCGAGCATGTCGGCCATGAGAAGGGCGTAGGGGCGACCAGCGATGGCGGCGGCCTGGGCCTTCTTCATCTTCGACGCAGCAACCAACTCCATCGCCTTGGTGATCTGGCGGGTGTTCTTTACGGACTTAATTCGCCGCCTAATATCTCGTGTGCTTGGCATATGGATTAAGTCCTAAGTCAGAAGTTGGAATGAAGAGTGATGAAGTAGTTATTCACCTTTGGAGGTTTTGATACTTGCTACGAAAATTCGGATGAGTTCGTCGGTTTCTTTTTGCAGTTCGGAGAGTCGAGCGGGCTTGATGAATTCGGAGTCTGAGATGTGACGTATCCAGAATGATGATTCGTCGAGTTCTTTTAGGGAGTCTCCTAGTTTGGCGATGAATTCAGGTTTTGATCTGGCGCGGTAAGCTTCTCGGTAATTGGCCCCTACTGAAGTAGAGGACCGTAGGAGCTGAAATCCGAAATGGTGGGCAAGGTTGTCGTTTGGTAGGGCTTCGAAGAGGCGAACAACGCGGCGACCATATTGATACGTTCTTTCTCGCAGGTCGTTTCCGTCATTCTCCATTCGTCATTATTAGTTCTGCATTAGTTTTGCGTGGAGGCCCAGTCGTCGCAGACGGTCTTGAGCTCGGCTTCGATTTCGTCGGTGAGCTTGGCGGCCTCACGGATCTTGGTGAGCAGGTCGTCCTTGCGGGTGACCACATACTCGCGAAGTGAAGCGGCGGAGGCCTGAACCTTCTCAGTGTCGATCTTGGCGTAGTAATCCTTCTGGAGGGCCCAGAGGGTCACGACTTGTTGTTCGATCGGAATCGGGTTGAAGGCCGGCTGCTTGAAGAGTTCGACGATGCGGTTACCGCGGTCGAGTTGAGCCTTGGTCTTGGCGTCGAGGTCGGAACCGAATTGCGCGAAGGCCGCCAGCTCACCTGCGATCTGCGCCGCCACGTAACTGATAACTGCCGCATCGTCCACCAGGCCCCAGCCAAACAAAAAGTCCGGTACTGCATCAAAGGGCACCACAAAGTAGGCCACTGCTGCTGCGACCACGATCATGGTCTGGGTGGACACATCACGATACTCACCGGAAACATAGGCTTTGAGCAGGGCAACCAGCCGATATAGTTGCTCTTTGACCTCGGCCAGAGGTCCGCCGTCGGCCCTGCCTAACTTCGTTACGGCCTGGCTGAGCACCTGCCGCAACAAGCGCGGGTTTTTCAGCAGCTTCGCTCCCCGGCGCAAAAATCTGGCAAACCCCCGCGGTGGTTTAGCCACGTTAGCGCTGCTCTTGATTCAAAAGCACTTGATCCACCGGTTTTTGTTCGCTGCCTTTGTCCCGGACGAAGGCCAGCATCCAACGGGTAAACAACTGTGCGTCTGTCGGCGTTGGCAGTCTTTCAATTCCGGCCTGATACACCGCTTCGCCGAGCAGCTCTCGGCGCACGGCCATAAGCGCCTTGGAATACTGGGTGTTGAGTTCCGGGTGCCCCTGAATCGTGAGCACCTCGTCGCCTAGGGTAAATCCCGAAATCGGACAAAAGTCACTGCTGGCATATACCTGGGCGCCATCGGGTAAACGCTGCACCTGATCTTTGTGGCTGGAGACCAGGTGCAGCTGGTCTGGCACTGGTTCACCACCGCCCATCCAAGGCAGTTTCTGCACCAAGTCGCTGGTTTGCACGCCAACGGCCCAGCCCACTGGTGCCGGCGTCACAAGTCCGCCAAAGAAATGGGCGATCAATTGATGGCCAAAGCAGATACCCAGAATTTTTTTCTTTGCCTCGATGGCGTTGGCAACGAAGTCAGCCAATTCCCGAATCCACGGTAAGTCATCGTAAACGCTGAGTTTGCATCCTGTAATCAGATAAGCGTCACAATCTAAGGACCTTGGCAGCGCTTGCTGAACATCATAAGTGGTTATTTGAAGGCTCGGATCCTCGGCTGTAAAAAGCGCGCCAAACATTTCGGGGTAATCGCCAAAGCGTTCCTGCAACCCGTCCAGTACCGAATCGGTTTGTAAAATGCCCAAATGGAGCGTCATAACCGCAACCTAGTCCTAAATCCTTTTGCTTTACACAATCTCAAAATAGCGCTCAAGCTGCCAACTGTTCACATGACGGTGATACTCACGCGCCTCCCAATGCCGGCTCATAGCAAAGTGGGTGACGAAGGCTTCGCCAAAGGAGCTTTTTGCCGCCTGGCTGGCTAGAAAACGATCTGCAGCGCGCCCCAAGTCTGCGGCAAAGTGGTAACTCTCGGGCAAATGCTCCTCTGCCTCATAGGCATTGCCGGCCACTGGCTCGTTAGGCTCCAAGGCCTCTTCCAGCCCAATTTCCATTGCGGCAAGAGCTGCAGCCTCGACCAAATAAGGATTGGCATCGGCGCCACCGACTCTCACTTCGATGCGCTGGCTTTTTTCGTCTCCGGGTATGACACGAATACCCGCCGTACGGTTCTCGATACCCCATGTGGCGGCGGTGGGAGCCCAGGCTCCCTTGACCAGACGGGTGTAGCTGTTAACCGTTGGCGCCAACATGACCAAAAACTCAGGCAGGTAGCGCTGAAGCCCTGCTACCGCATGGCGCATCTGACCGGAAATGCCCTTGTTTTGCGTCGGATCGTAAAAGATATTTTCACCGTCAGCGTTACTCAGACTCAAGTGCAGGTGCCCGCTTTGCCCAGGATAGTCCATAGACCACTTCGCCATAAAGGTAGCCATCATGTCCCGCCGCTGAAAATAGCCTTTTGCCAT
>CAKZMS010000100.1 GCA_937128785.1 uncultured Opitutaceae bacterium
GTCGCGGCCCCCAGCGCGCGGCTGACTTCGGCGGACGGCGCGCTGAAGCGACTGATTTCGAAGAACTTGAAGATGCCGAGAGCGAAGGCCAACAGACCAAGGCTGATAATGGCGTAACCGACGACGGCGCCCTTCTGAATATGCTCGAAGTAGCTTTCCTCGACTTCCATCAACTGCACGGCCTTGCCGAGCGTGGCATCGGCCGCGATGCTGCCATTGCCGGCGTCGACGAGACTGCGGATCCCCCCATCGAAACTCGGATCGAGCTTGATGACGGTGGGTTCGGCGGCGTTGAGCTGACGTTGGACCAGACCCACCGCGTCATCCGAGGCAAAATATACGGAGGGCCCGAAGGTTGCGAAGGTGCCGTTGGTGAGATCACCGGTATGGGTGAGGGCGCGGCCATCGAAGCGATCACCGCCGATGATGCCATCGAGACGTTCGATCGATTCTTTGACCACCTTGATCTGGGCGAGCACCTTTTCGGTTTCGCTCAAATCGACGTCTTCCTGCGCCAATTTGGCTTCCGCGGTCAGATCCTCGAACCGCTGCACTTCCGAAATGTGAATGCGGCTCTCGAAGTTACGCACGAATTCATCGAGCAGACTCGCGATGTAGTCGTTGCCTTCCTCGAAGGCCGTGACGCGTCGCTCGAGGCGGGCGAGATCGGATTCCCGGGTGGAGAGAACGCGCTCTTTGCGCCGCAGTTCCATGCGCAGGTCGATCAGCTCGTTCTCGGCCTCGTCGACCTGGCGGACCAACGGCAGTTTCTCGTCGGCAACCTCGGCGTAAAGGGCGGCGAGCTCTTCGTTGGCGGCGTCGATCTTCTGGAGGAGCGTCTCGCTGGTCTCGGCCAAACTCTGGCCATACAGGGGAGAGAGGGAAGCAGCCGCAGCGACAACAGTGGCGGCTACAATGGGGCGTTTGAGTAGATTAATCATGGTTCGCCGAACAGATTGAAAATGCAGTGATTTGGTAAAGTCGCGGGGTTATCGCAGGCTGACGGGAAGTTCGATGAACGACGGAACCTCGGTGCCGTCGTAGGTCTCGATCAACATCGCGACGGTTTCGGCTTGATCGGGCCGTTCTTCGTAAGTCCAGCCATCCTCGCTGGGGAAGCCGACCAATGCGCTGGAAACTTCGGCATCCGTCGAGAAGGAGGCGGCGAGCCCCCAGTAGAGCGTCCAGACTTGTTTCTCCTCGCCGGCAATCTGGCGGACCTCACCGCGCTTGATCAGCGACGTGTTGAACTTCTCGGCCAGGCTGACCACGGCGACGACGTTCTGCACGCGTTGGCTCACGGGCAGGTCGGTGGCATTGGGGTCTTCGGGAATGCGGCGCAGCAGGGGCTCCACCGTATCGAGCAGCGGCGGCGGGAAGCGTTTCACAATGCGCTTCACGGAAGTCTCAAGACCACCGACGCTCTCCTGCACGGCCGCATTGGCGGCCATGAGCACGTCACGACGGTCCTCCAACCGATCCAACTCCGTGGAAGTCTCTTCGCCCACGCCCTCGGTTTGCTCGAGCTGATCCCGGATGAGCTCGACCTGCTTGGTGACGATCTCGAGGTTGTCCTGAAGATAAACTTTTTCGACCTTCCAGTCGGCTCGCTCCGCCGCAATCAAGCGGCGCAATTCCGTCCACTCGGCCACCATGCCTTGCAGGCTGTCGACTTCGCTGGGCTCTTGGGCCGAAGCACCTTGGGGCGCCAGAAAAGCAAATAAGGTTACGATTGCGCAACACCCGCCAACGAGACGCCGGTGTAGCGTTTGGGCGCAGGCGTCCGCCGACAATTTAGGGTTCCGGAGTGACAAAAACACGCGGTTCATAATCATAGATTACACAGGTTAAAGATGGGGGAATCGGGCTAAAGAAGGCCAAAAGATCGGGGGAACGAACGATGGTATGTTAAAATTTCCACTGAGGCAAACGGGGGGCAACTGGTTTTGTTAAAGAAAGAGTTTCTTTTGAGTTACGAGACGATCCGGCCGAGTAAAAAAGCTGCCACCGGTTCAAAATTGATGTCTCGGATTGTTCGAATCTGCCCATCCCACGCAAGCCGACTCCCCGGTCACATTTTGGCGAAAACCAATCCCCTTCTTTTTAGGGGACCCCCAAATCCGAGCCGAGAAGACGAGTCCCGTCAGCTTATCCGTCCCTACCTCGACGGATCTGCGTCTCCTGGGCCCTCGTGACTTTTGTGACCCGTTGCCCCTCGCTCCTCCACCCAATCGTAAATCGTAATTCTAAAATCCAACATCGGACTATCCTTTCACCCCACCAAGCTGGATCCCGCTGATGAGAAATTTTTGGAGAAAAACGAAGAGGATAATCATGGGCAGCACAGACATCGTGACCGCCGCCATGAGCAGATGGGTGGACTGGCCCACTTCCGAGTCGAAGAACAGGAGACCCACGGGAAGCGTGTAGTGGTCCTGGTGCCGCATCATCACCAACGGCCAGAAGAAGCTCTGGTAGTTACCCACAAAGGTGAAAATCGTCAGCGCGATGATGCCCGGCCGACTCAACGGTAGAATCACGTCCAAGAAAATCCGCCACTTGCTCGCGCCATCGATCTCCGCCGCTTCGTCGAGGGAGGTCGGGATCGTGAGCATGAACTGCCGCAGGAGGAAAGTGCCAAACGCCGAAAACGCCGAGGGCAGGATCAAGCCGATGAACGTGTCCACCAGTCCAAGATGAATCATGATCTGGTAGTTGGTGATGATCACCACCAACCCGGGTAGCATCAGCGTCGACAGGTATAAGAGAAACACTTTGTCCCGGCCCGGCCACTGCAGGCGCGAAAAGGCGTAGGCCGCCATGGCACTGGTCACCACCTGCAAAAACGTGACCCACGACGCCACAAACAGGCTGTTCCAATAGAACTGAAAGAACGGGATGACCGAGAAGACTTCCGCGAAGTTGCCCCACTGAAACTCGCTCGGCAGCCAAGATTCGTTAGCAACCTCCGCAAGCGGTTTCAATCCGGTCAGCACCATCCAGACAAACGGCAGCGTCATGATCAGCCCCAGCACAGTAAGCAGCACATGGTAGCGCATGCCGCTGACTTTCGGGGAGGATGGGGAGGCGTGGCTCATGAGGGACGGGGTCAGTCGTTCACGTTGCGGTTGCCGAATTTGAAGTTGAGCAGCGTCATGGTCATGACCATCGCGAAGAGCACCCACACCACCGCCGAGGCATAGCCGAGCCGGCCGGACTCAAAACCTTCGATATACACGAAGTAACTCAACGTGGTAGTCGAACCGGCCGGCCCGCCTTGGGTCATCGCCCGCGCCATTTCGAAGCCGCCCTGCAGGCCGCCGATCACGCTCATCACCACGATAAAAAACGTCACTGGTGCCAGCTGCGGCCAGGTCACATGCCAGAACCGGTTCCACCAATTGGCCCCGTCGATCTCCGCCGCTTCATATAACTCACGCGGGATGTTGGTGAGCCCGGCGATGTAGAGGATCATGTTGTTCGAACCCACCGCGGCCCAAAACGCCATGATCATGATCGCCGGTTTCGCCCAATGGTAATCGGCCAACCAATTCGGTGGAGTCAGGTCGCCGCTCGCCGCCATCGCAGGTAACTTCGCCGCCACGATCGCCAGTCCGATACAGATCAAGGCTCCGGTGATCGCACCAGTCAGCGGCAGCACCAGCGGCATAAATCCCTGACCCGCCGAGACGGTCCGAAACGGTTTCTCGCGCAGAGCCCGCAACACCCACCATCCGAGCGTGAGCATGCTGCCCACCACCCAGAACGGGGCCATCCATGAACCTCCCATCCACTGCCACCCCAGCAACACGGGCACGAATGCCAACATCGTCAGCGCCCACAAGCCGCCGCGACCCACTTCAGCATCGCGCCAGGCCTGACCCAGACGCCGGTGAAAGAGCCCCATGACCGCCAAGCCGAGCCCCAGCAGAATCGTCGCGAGCACTGTGCCCGCCGCGGGCGGCAGCCATTGAAAAATCGATTCAATCGTCGACACCACAGGAGCCAGCGCCGTGTTGATCGGACCAGTCTGGGGGTTATACATTTTTTTCCACAGCAGGAAGGTCGCGACCCCGGCCGTGAAGTGCGGCGCATAAAACAAAGTGCGATACACCGTCGAACGACCCAACACCCCCGCCACCAGAATACTGCCAAACAACAGGACGATGAGCAGGGTCATGCCGCTCGGCGCAAACCCGGTCAGCGAGAGTACGCCCAAGGCCACGACCAGCCCACCCGCCGCGATGAGGTGAATGCGTCTCAAAGCCTGGCGACCCGGCAGATCGCGGGTGAGGAGCAAGGCCGCCACCAGACTGCCGACGATCGCCACCGGGATGCCCATCATGAAAAACAGCGTGTTGCCGAGGTATTGGTAAAACGCCGGGTGCGTGAGCAGACGCTCGAAGTTTTCCCAGCCCACAAACTCAATCCGTTCGCCCTTGAACATGTTGTGCTGACGCACGTCCCAGTTGCTGAACGCCAAGATAAAACTGAGCCCCAATGGCACGATGGTGAAGGCGAGGAATCCCAGCAGGCTCGGTCCCAGAAACACCATCGCCGTGGCCAACCGCCCGCGCGTCTTGCCTGTAGGTGAGGCGCTCATGGCAGCTTCGCCCAACCTTGGGCGACGTAATAGCGACGATAGAACGGATTGGTGATGAGCTCCAACGGCACGAGCTCACCCGCGGCCCTCAGGCGATCGATCTCGGCCTGGTCCTCGAGCAGTCGGGTATACTTCGCCGCGAGGGTCGGATTCTTGCTCACGTTGAGCTCAATCTCACGGTTGATGAAGCGCTCGGTCAGGGCCATGGCTTCCTCTGGGGTGTAGACATCGGCCAGCGCCGCCAGCCGAAACTCCGACTCAATCCGGTTGGTCGCACTGGGCAGCACAAAGGGACTCGCACAGGTGGTGATGCCAATCTCCATCACGTCGGAAATCATCTCATGCACGCCCCACTCCCCCGGAAAATCGACCGGACGCCGATAAGCTTCGGTGTCCGCAAAACGCGGGACCGGCGGCATCGAGTCCGAACTGTGCACGACACTCATGTTGTAGGTCTCACTGGCAAAGAACTTCAACAGGTAGGCCGCGAGATCCTTGTGCTCCGACTTGGCGTAGATCCCGACGCTACCCGAACCCAGTAGTCCGTTGGGAAATCCCCCGTGCGGCAGCGGCCGGGCGGCCAACTTCATCGGCTCTCCGTCCCGCAGTTGGACGAGCGAATAACGCGCCGCGGTGAGCAGCGCATAGCGGCCCTGGCGAAAAAGCTGAATGCGCGAAGTGTTGGTGTCGGAGCCGGCAAAAAAATCGAGATCTGCCTGCGTCGGGATGATGCGATCCTCAAAGATCCATTTGTGCATGAGGCGGATGACCTGCGCGGCCTCCGGGTTATCCATGGTGGCGGCCGTCATGGTCTCATTGAACATGGAGCGTCCCAGGCCGCGGCGCAGGGTCACCGCGTTGATGATGACAGAGAAAAACAACGACAGAAGCTCCTACCCCGCATTGGCCGCGGCGACGAAAGCCTTACCGGCCGCCTCGAATTCCTCAATCGTCCAGCGGGTCGATGGCAGGGGCTGCCCGTGCTGCGCGAAGAGGTCGGCGTTGAGAAAATATACCTGCACCGGATTGCCCCGCGGAAATCCGACCTGCTCTCCATCGATCAAAAACGTGGGCGCCGCCGCGGGCCAGGTCTCGGCGACGGTGAACCCGTGTTTTTCGGCGAGTGGCACGAGGTCTTCCATCATACCGGTGGCGTGCAACAGCCAGGACTCATCGCGGGCCATGGAGATCAGATCGGCACCGACTCCCGATACGCCCTGGATCAGTTTTTTGGAGATGTCCTTGTTGGTGTTATCCAATCGGATCTCGAAACGCGGATAGTCGTTCTCCTCCAGCCACGCGTAAAACAGCTCCAGCTCCGCCAGCCGGGAAGGACTGGCATCGGTGACCCAATACAACACAGGCACATCCGACTCGTCGGGCTGCCGCGCGAGCCGATCAGCAATGGTAGCCAGCACCAACAGGCCGAATACGCTGAGCAGGATGTATTTCATGAAACAAGGACGAGAGGGGGCGGGAGAAGGGGCTTGGGCGTGGGTCGGGGTCGGCGTCGTTAAAAAGTTCTACGTAGTGAAACGAAGTAAACTTTTTCCGACCCGACCCCTTCCAGGCCGGTGCGCAAACAACGCAAACGTCACGAGATTCAAATCGTGCTGGGTTTCGATCATGATGAAGTGTTCGGAGCAGGATACGGGGTCAGGTCGAAAAATGTGAATTACGTCTCCGACTTCATTAACATTTTAACGACCATGACCCCGTGGGCATCGGTCGTGTTTTCATTGTCGGGCGTAAAGCCCGACCCACGGCAAAGCACTGCCACTCAGGTGGGTCGGGCTTTATGCCCGACAGCGTCATGCTGGCATCACCCTTCATCATGTCGCCCGTTCGAAGCTCTCCGCGGTCACTTCGTTTTCCAGTTTCTCGCCGGCCACATAGCGCTCCACGTTGCGCAGGGCCCGCTCGCCGCAATCGATCCCGCGGTCGATGGTGGCGCCGCCCATGTGCGGGAGCAAAAACACGTTTGGCAATGAGCGCAGCGGCGACTCCACCGGCAGTGGCTCGACCGCATAGACATCGAGCGCCACCTCGATGTTGCCCTCACGCGCCACGCGAATGAGTGCGTCTTCATCCACCACCGGACCCCGGCCGATGTTCACAAAACAAGCCCCCGGCGGGAGCCGTCGCAGCAATGCTTCGTCGACCCTGCGTTCAGTCTTGGCGGTCAGTGGCTTGAGTTCCACCAGGACATCGGACTCGGCGAACAACGCCTCCGTCGATTCCGCCCGCTTCACCCCATACTTCGCCAGCACCTCGTCCGGCACGCCAGTGTCGGCGGTCACGATCGGATCAAACGGCCGCATCAATTCAACCAGCGCCTGGGCGATCGCGCCAAAGCCATGCAAACCGACCCGCTTGCGAAAGAGACTGCGGTTATTCGTGAGCCGATCGCGCCAAACCCCCTCCGCTTTCAGTTGGTGCCCCCAGAGCGCCACCCGCCGCAGTGCATTGAGCACCAACAGCAGCGCGCACTCCGCCACGTAGGGACCGATGGTCGTGCCCCAGTTGCTCATCACCAATCCGGCGCGCAGATGCTCCACCGTGATCTGCTTTTTCGCCGAACCCGGCACGAACGAAAGGTAGGCCACACTGCCTCCCTGCCCCGCAACGGCTGCAAGCGGCATAGGCGGCATGTCCCACGCACCCACCACGATCTCCGGCCGGTAGTCCGCCAACACGGCGGGGAACCCGGCAGCTTCCGCGGAATCATGAAACCGGACTTCCCCCGGATAGCGGTTCACCCAGTCATCGAACCCGTGGGGGAAAAAGTGCGACCGCTCGAAGGCACTGGTGACTATCAATACGCGTTTCACAATTCACCTCCGGGTAGATGCAAGAGCACCCCGCCCTGCTCCCGACTGCTCCACGCCGTTTCCATCAGGGCGATGGTTTCGATCGTTTCGCTCAATGACACCGGAGCCGGCCCGCCACGATAGAAGGCCAAGGCACATTGCAAAAACGCCGCGTAACGCTCATGCATGCCGTCCTTCACTTCGATCGCGTGAGTGGCTTCCGCATCGGCCACCCAGCCCCCGTTGGTCAAATTCTCATCGTGATTGGTCGCGATGGTGACGGTGCGCCCGTCCGACCAATACGCGGTGATCACTTCGCTCGCGCCATGGCAAGAACAGGCAACCTTGCGGCACCCCGCACCCAACACGGCGTAAGCAATCTCGACCTGATGGATGCCATACCAGATCCACCCGTGCAGGCCGGGATGCACCGGCCACGTCCCGTGCAACGACAGATGTCGGGCTGGCCCCGACAACGCCGCCATCGCGTCGCGAAGCCCCACGGCATAGCGCCAAACCGAGGAGGAAAAAACCCGGCAATCGTTCTGTTCCGCGATGGACGCCAGCTGTCGTGCATCAGCCGTCGTGGCGGTGAGCGGTTTGTCGATGTAGACCGGTTTACCGGACGCGGCGACCGCGGTGAACTGCTCCACGTGCACCCGGCCATCGATGGTCAAAATCATGATCGCATCGGCGACGGCTACAACCTCCTCGATTGAGTCCAAGACTGGGACTGCGTATCCCTCTTCCAGCTCCTGCCGAAACCCCGCCACCCGACCATGGCTCAGTTGCCAATCCAGTGAACCACCCGCGTAAGCTGCGACGATGCGTCCCCCCGGCACGTGATGGGCGTGCTCTGTTTCGTGCAAAAGTTTCGCATACTGCACGGCATGGCTCGAATCGAGACCGACGATTCCTATTTTGATGACTTCATCACTCATAACGGCAGTTGCAGGAGTTGATTATCCTCCGTGGGGATGAGCAAGCCGGCGGGGGTGGTCGCCACCCGATCCCAGCGCCCTCCCACTTCCCCATGTGCCACGTGGATCAGACCATCGATGGCGAGTTGCACGAGGTGCCCTACGCCGTCTTCGAGCCCGACCAAATAACCGTTCGTGCCACTCGAGATGGATTGCACTCCGGCTGGCAGCGCCAGGCGCCCGGTCGGCTCCCCGTCAAAATCGAAGGCCACCAGCAGACCCAAGGCATTGCCGACCACCACCCGCTCGTGAGCGGGATCGATCAGCACCGCCGTAACAGCGCCCGGCATTCGGCGCATCCACCGCACCTGCAGGGGTGCCTCGGCCGCCGGATCAGTGTGCAGGAAATAAAGATTGCGACCCCGCGTCGCGCCGAAGGCCAGATAAGTCGGGTCACCGTGAGCGACCGTCAGCGCGGTCATGCGACTGGTCCAGCCCTCGACTTCGATTTCCTGCAATTGCCGGCCCGCGGCATCGACCACCCGGCAGTGCGAGCAATTGCTCATCACCTCCCCGCCCACCACGATTTCGGCGACGCCGTCGCCGTTGACATCGAGCAGTTCAATCGTGCCCGGGATGCCGTTCACATAGCGAAAGTCCCACAACAGGTTTCCGGCTGCGTCGAACCGCCGCATCTGGATATCGCCGCAGCCGATCACCACCCCGTCGAAGCCGGAGTCGGACCGGGCCGCGACGACGGCAAACGCCGCCGGCGTCGGCCATTCCCACCACGAGCACGATGACGGGATGCGTTCGATCTCGTAGGCCCACGCCGGTTCCCCGTCGCTCAATCGCAGGGCCGTCAGGGTCGCGTCACCGTGCCCGACAAACAACAGTTCGGCCCCCGCACTCGCGTCGTGCACGGGACCGGTCAACGTGGCCTGCCACCGCACCGCTCCAGTTGGATCAAGCTGTTGCACCTGACCCGACTCGGTTGCCACCACCAAGTCGCCCTTGGCCAACGGCACGAGTTTTTTTACGGCATCCTCGGTATGAGCCCACTCCTTCGCGGATATCGGAAACGGTTGCGGACCGCCGATCGTGACGAGGGACGTCGGCTCCAGTTCGATCGGGCAGTGGGTCGTCAACTCCAGCGGTTCGCCCAATCCGTGCAGACTGATGGTGCCGGCGCCATCAACCGCCATCGTGGGATCGGGATCGTCGGCGCGACGGGCATGCGCGTAGTGCACAAACGAAACGCCCTCCCCGGGTTGCAGGTGAGCATGCACACGCATCCGGGTAATGCTGATGACGGTTTCCTCGATCCCGTAGCGACGCTCCCACGCCGCCACATTATCGTCTTCGGGTCGCAAATCCTCCACGTCGTGCCGGTGCCGGATATGGACGGAGTGATCGCGCTCCACGACGTAGGGCGCCGCAATCGCCGGGCCGATGGGTTGCAGGGCGAACGTGACCTGCGAGCCATCGGCAGGTTGGCGGCGAGCCACCGTGCGCCCCCCCTCCCAAGTCACGTAACCGGGTGTGCGCAGATTGGATTGGATCGTATAGTCGCCGTCGGATTCAGCCCGTACGTGGTCGTGAATGACCAGCCCGCGCTCATCGAGGAAGAAGAGTTCCCGGGTCCAGGTCGCCCCGTTGTTCCCGCGCAGCACCAGTCTCGCATAACCGGTGCGCTTGTCCGCATCCCAGGTCGCTTCCTCCCATTCGGCAAAGCAAGGGATCGAATCGCTCACCCCGTTGCGCGCCACGGTGACAACCGCATGATGATCGGTCTCGGGAAATTTGGGTCCGGTTTCGGAAACGAGAAACGAATACCCAAGCCGGCTGTATTCCACGAGGTCGAGGGCGTCGGCGTAAGCATGGGATCCACCGCCAATACCATCGATCAGGAGATAAGCGTCGTCGGGGGTCCACCCGCTGCGGAAGGCCACCTTGTCGAAGCACTGCTCGACCGGGGCGGTGGGGGCGTTCTCAAACATCCACGGCGCAATGTCCCGGTGGTGCGTCGCACCGTGATGCACGATGGAATCAAGCGGGATGAGGGTGAGGCCGGTTTCCGGCTCCTCGACGCCGAGCCCGATGTCGAACGTGCGCGACAAAAACTGATGCATGCGCAGCGCATGGAAATCCGGCGCCAACCGGTGCACGAAGGTGTAGCGTGGATCCCGATACCAAGCCGCCGCCGTGCGCAGCGACCCGCCCGCGAATGATCGGGTGAGGTTCACGTCGCCGGAGGACGACAACCAACCGAAGTTGTTGGTGACAGCGATGGCACAATCCGCGGCCCGGCGAGCGCCATCGTGGGTGAAATAGCGATGCTGCCGATCCAGCAGCCCGTATTCGAGGAGGACCGGTTGCTCCAGCCACCAGCCGTGACAGATACCTTCTGCAGCATTCTTCCAACCACCGTCGGCGTAAGGTTCAAAAATGCGGTCGACCAATTCGTCCCATTCGTCGGGCTCCGTTCGCTCCGGATAAAAATCGCGCAGGTAGGCACTGAGGTAGGCCAGCGCCAGCGCGGGGATCGTGCCGTGATTCTGCCGCTGCACCCCCGGCGTCGTGTTCTCGGGGATGTCCATCTTGACGATCCCCTGATCACTGTAGGTCCACTCAAGCAGGTAGTTGAGAATGGGACCGCGCAGATCCTCGGGCACCAATCCGGCGGTTTCCTGCAGGCGAAAGACACTCACCAGCATGGAAGTGCGCAGGTGCAGGTCCTTAATGTTGTGGTCACCGGGCGGAACCCCGTAGGCCACGATCTTGGCCCAGACTTCGCGGGTCTGCGCCTGGAGGTCCGCGTCTCCCGTCAGGAAGGCGAGGTAACCCTTATGGGTGATGATCGGGTTGGCCGTGATCATCCAATCGAGCGCCGGAAACGACGCGTCGCGGATCATCTCCACCTGGAAGTCGGCCATGGGCAGGCCGTTGGCCTGAATGTCATTGAGGTGCGGGACCGTCGGCGCGAGCTGGGCGAGAAAACGCTTCCCTCCCGTCTCGTGTCCGACGGCATCGGAGTAGCCCAGATAGAGCAGGTTTCCTCCCCGACCAAACGGGTTGATCAAGGTGCGCAGTTCGTAACCGCCCGCTCCGGGGTAGCGCAGATCGGTCATCACCAGACATTCGAAATACAGTTCCCGCACCGCGTCGCTGTTCGCGAGGTTGCCCCAAACGATCACCGGGCCCGTGAATTCGCGCAGCGACCGATCCTCGCCCAAGTTTTCGACCCGAGCTTCGGCGCCGAGCTCGCTCAGTCGGGTCAACACTGCCTGGGTGAACGCACTTCCGGCTGCATCGCGCGGCGGAATCACAACGACGGCCTGTCCGGCAAGGTCAGTGGTGGAAACCAGCGGGCGGGGAGCAAGCGAGAAAGGCGCAGCCATCAGAGGGTAAGGAGAAAACCGAGGGGCGAGACCAAACCATGCCGGTGCCCCCAAACCCCCGCGAATAAAATGCGCCCCTTAACGCGATTTCGTTCATGAAATTTCACCCCGAAACAATCCCGCACGACCCCCTCAATCCCCCTGTTCGCAATCCGAACATTAGCCCCCCATCGGGTGGTGTCCGCGCAGGCCACCTAGCGCCGTGCTTTCGCCGACCCTCGAATCGCCGACTTGGCCCGGCGCTACATTTCGAGGAGGCAGGATGCGCCAAACCACGATGTTTCCCGGCCAAGGCTTCGCTCATATTCATAACTAAGTGACACGGTTTTGGCAGGATCTGATTAGGCCGCTGCGGCGGCAGTCTTTATGATGCGACCCGTTAATCCATCCGGTTTCGGCCGGTCCCCCACTGAGGTCTACCC
>CAKZMS010000101.1 GCA_937128785.1 uncultured Opitutaceae bacterium
GCCAACGCTACTCCTATGCTGCCGCCTACACCGGTAATTTGAGCGGTGAAGGCTCCAACTGGAGCGGAGTCGGTCACGGCGGCATCCAAACTATTGGCGGGGAGGGCGAAGGCTCCGACGTTCTGGAATATCGCGGCATCTTCCGCTTCCCAATCATCGTTGGATACCACTTCGTTGGAGCCATCAACAATACCCAGTCGCGGCTTGGCCAACGCACCGGTGACGCCAAAGTCCCCCAAAGTAGGACCGACACCGCGAATGAGCAGCGGTTTTTCTCCGCCGGCAATGGCGAACCCAGCGATGAGCGTTTGCGCACCGCTGCCGGCCAAGGTCCGCACGGAAAGATTGGACAAGTAGGCAAAGTCGCCCGGGTTTCCACCACCACCGCCTCCGCCTTCGGAAGCGAAGACGTAGCCGAGGTCCTGCAGGATGCCCAGTTCCACTGCGCTGAGCGTGCGCACACCGGGCCCATCGTCAGTGGCGGCATTCATCAGATAGCGATTCGTGCCGACATAGGTTTCATCATCAGTGTGGCTGGCGCTGCTGCCGTCTTCCCAGGTCGTCGGCGAGTAAATCACCACGGGATCGCCTCCGTTGGCCGCCACGGCATTCGGGCCGTTGAAGAAGATGCTCGATCCGCCGGTGAGAGCGGGCAGGAGGGAGGCGTTGAAGACGAACGATGAATCAACAAACCGCACGCCGGCCTCGTTCACGAGGAACTGATCGAAGGTATTCCAAGCGTCCGCTGTGCCCACGGGTTCTCCGAAGAGTCCCTGTCCGGCGGAGTCGATCGCCCCGCCGAAACCCATGGCATGGAGGATCTCATGCATGGCGGTGCTGATAAAGTCACTGGCATCAGGAGCGACGTCGTCATCGAGATCCCAGTTGTGGAAGAAGTTCCAGGTGATCTCGCCGTCTGCCGCCGTGCCGTTGCCGTCGACGCCGGTGATGGCCTTGTGTTCCGCGACGGTGGGCAGGAATCCATTGTCGTCGCTGAAAGTAGGGCTACCCGCGCTGGCGAGCGTGTCGTCGTTGTTATTGTTGGAATTGACCGTGAAGGTGAGCGTGACCGGCGTCTGGGTCGGCAGCATGTCGGCGAGTCTTTGCGCCGCAGTTTGCAGGGCCGACCGACGGGCAGCTCCCTGGGTCGGATCGTTGAAGCCGGTATTGTTGTCGGTGAAAGTGAACTCGAAGGACAGCTGGGCCTGCAGCGGGGAGGTGGAGATCGCCAGCAGGGCGATAATGACGGCAATCGCAAGTCGGTTGAATTTCATAAGCAATGGATTCAGAAAGATATGGGGGAGAGCCTGTCGAAAGCACTAAAGAGGGCGAGCTGTTTTCCGTGCCGGACTGGTTCGCCTTGATTTTTGAGGATTCCACTGGCGCGAATGAATGGGTCGGATAGTGGTTACGGAATGCTGGCCCGCATGTTGTTATCTTTTGCGGCGTTGACCCTCATGGTTGGCGCGGCGGTTCCGTTCACTGTCGTCATCTATAATGTGGAAAATCTCCACGACGCGGATGGCGTTGCGGTTTACGATGACTACCAACCGGATCTCTACCGGCCAACCCACGTGGCGACCAAGGTGGAGAACATTGCCAAAGTGCTGCAGCGCTTTCGCGGTGGGGATGGCCCCGACATCGTGCTGCTGCAGGAGATCGAGATCGATCAAACGCCTGGCACCACGGTTGACGACGTGGACGCGTTTCTTCGGCGCTGGGATGGCGTGCCGGTGCGCGAAGTTCTGACGGCCGAGCCGCTCGCGGAAGAGGTCGCTGGAGTTCCGGCCGAAGTGTGGATCCTCAAAGCCCTGCGGGACGTGGGGATCAATGACTACGAAATTGCCGTCGGCAGCGATGCGCCTTCACCCGCGACGGCGGAAAGCCGTCGCGCCATCAAGTGCGTGACGCTTTCGAAGTTTCCCATCACGAAAGTTCACAATCATCCGGTGGAATCTGCCCGTATGATTTTGGAGACCCAGATCGATGTGAACGGAGCACCACTCATTGTCTTTAACAATCATTGGAAATCGGGGGCCAGTAACCCGGAGATGGCGACGATTCGGATTCAGACCGCTTCTGTCCTGCGGGAACGCCTCGATCAGATCTTGGCCGTTGATCCGACGGCCGATGTGATCATCGGCGGAGACCTCAACGCTCAGTATAACCAGCAAGCGCGCTACGCGAACATGCCTCGCACCGGAGTGGATACGATCATGGAGATCGGATACAGCGAACCGGCGCTGCAACGCGGCGAAAGCGACCTCTATAATCTCTGGTTCGAATTGGAGCCCGCGAAGAGGGGCAGCGACGTTTATCGCGGCGAGTGGGGCACGCTGATGCACATCGTGGTTTCGCGCGGGCTGTATGATTCCGCCGGGCTGCAATACCAGGACAACTCATTCGGGGTGGCGCGACTGCCGGGGCAGAACGCGGACGCCGTGGGAGCGCCTATCCGCTGGAGCAGTGGAGGTCCGCAGGGGTTTGGTTTTTCCGACCACCTGCCGCTCTATGCTCACTTTCGCGCGTTTGATGCGGGTGCCGAAGGGCGGTGGATGTCACTCGAACGCCCCTCCGATACCCCGCCCACTGGTGACGTCTTCGGCGTGGATTATTCGCAGGTCGATTTGAACACCGCGGTCGCGCTGGATGCGCTGCCGCGAGATGCAGATCTCAGGGACGGCACGTGGAGCGGACGGCTTTTCAAAGTTATGGGTGAGGCGGTTGGCACGCGCCGGCCTGAGGTGAAGGTCAATGGCAAGGTCTATGGCATCTATGCCCCGCAACGAGAGGCGAGCCAGCTTTTGGAAGCACAGGCAGTGCGTCATCGTCAGCTCTCATTTTACGGTGAGCTGGGAACCTACAAAGGGAATTGGCAATTTGTCGTGCGCGACGTTTCGTGGGTCCAGTGAAAGCCCTGACCATTTATACCTACACCAAGTGCTCCACCTGCCGCAAAGCCACGAAATGGCTGACTGAGCAGGGCATTGAGTATCAGGAGAAAGCCATTCGCGAGACGCCTCCCAGCAAAGCGGAACTGAAACGCATGCTGGCCGCGCAGAACGGCGAGTTGAAGAAACTGTTCAACACGTCCGGCGGCGATTACCGGGAAATGAAACTCGGTCCCAAGCTCGCGGACATGCCGGTGGCCGAGGCCATCGATCTGCTCAACGGCAATGGCAACCTGGTGAAGCGACCGTTTCTGTTGGCCGATGGGATCGGTCTGGTCGGCTTCAAAGAGGATGTCTGGGCGGAAGCGCTGGGGTAGGTGCTGTGAAGCAGGGTGGGAACGCCGAGCTCCAGCTCGGCATATTCCAGGGTGGGCCGAGCTGGAGCTCGGCGTTCCCGGGGCGGCTTACTCCGCCGGCACGAACTTCAGCGCGGCACCGTTGATGCAGTAGCGCAGGCCGGTGGGCCGGGGACCGTCGTTGAAGACGTGGCCCAGATGACCGCGGCAACGGGCACATTCGTTCTCGGTGCGGTTCCAACCGTATTTGTTGTCGGGCACGTCGAGCACGTGGCCGTCGGCGATCGGCTCCCAGAAGCTGGGCCATCCGGTGCCGGAGTTGTATTTGGTCTGAGACGAGAACAAGGGGAGCTCGCAGCCGGCACACACAAACATGCCGTCGCGTTTCTCTTTGTTGAGCGGATGGGTGAAGGCGCGCTCGGTGCCGTCCTCTCGCAGAACATAGTATTGCTGGTCGTCGAGAATCTCCCGCCACTCCGCCTCGGTTTTGACCACGGGAGTGATCTCGTCGGCTGGCTGGTTCAGGGTGGCGGCATCACCTGCCTGAGCATCGCAGCCCACCAGACTGAGGATGCCTATCAAGGCAGTCATTAGATAAAAGTATCGCATGCCAGTGGGAACCGAAACTCGCTCGGTTTATTCCGCAAGTCGGTTGTTTCCTTAAGCGCGATTGATGCCAAGCGGGAGGGACATGAGCTCCAGCATTGCCATGCGGAACAGCGAAGGGCCTGCTGATTTGATGTCCGCTGACTCCAACCATCCCCTGCGCCCACTGCTGGGTGCCTTTGATGCTGATGCGGTGTTGGAGCGTTTTCTGACCGTGATGGCGGAGCGAGGATTGGAACTCTACGAGGAACAAGAGGAGGCAATTCTAGAGATTTTTGGCGGCAGCAATGTGGTGCTCAATACACCGACCGGATCGGGCAAATCACTGGTCGCGGCCGCGGCGCATTTCAAGGCGCTGTGTGCGGGAGAGCAGTCGGTCTACACCTGTCCGATCAAGGCGTTGGTGAATGAGAAGTTCTTGTCCATGTGCCGGGATTTTGGTCCGGAGAACGTGGGCATGATGACCGGGGATGCCTCGGTAAATCCCCACGCTCCGATCTTGTGTTGCACGGCGGAGATTCTGGCCAACATCGCGCTGGCCCGCGGACCCTTGGCCGAGTTGCGCACGGTGGTGATGGACGAGTTTCACTACTACGGTGACGCCGAGCGCGGGCACGCCTGGCAGACGCCGTTGCTGGCTCTGCCGCAGTGCCGGTTTCTGCTGATGTCGGCGACGCTGGGGGATACGTCGTTTTTCGAAAAGGAAATGACTCGGGTCACGGGTGAGCCCTCGGTTACGGTGCGCAGTGATCGCCGACCGGTGCCGTTGACCTTCGAGTATTCGGAGACGCCATTGACCGAGCGGATCGCCCAGTTGGTCGAATCGGGCAAGGCGCCCATCTACCTGGTCTATTTCACGCAGAGATCCGCTTCGGAGTCTGCGCAGGGATGGATGAGCCTCAACCTCTGTTCCAAAGAAGAGAAAGCGGCTTTGGCGGACGCACTCAAAGACGAGAAATTCAACAGCCCCTACGGCAAGGACATGAAGCGTTGGCTGCGCCACGGGGTGGGGGTGCATCATGCCGGGCTCTTGCCGAAATACCGCATCCTCGTGGAGCGCTTGGCCCAGCAAGGTCTGCTCAAAATCATTTGTGGCACGGATACGCTGGGTGTCGGGATCAATGTCCCGATTCGCACCGTGGTGTTTACTCAGCTGTGGAAATATGACGGCCGGAAAGCGGCGGTCCTGACGGTGCGGGATTTTCGCCAGGTCGCGGGACGGGCTGGACGACGGGGATATGATGATGAAGGTCTGGTGGTGGCCCAGGCGCCGGAGCACATCATCGAAAACCGGCGGGCGGCCGAGAAGGCGGCCGCGAATTCAGGCAAGAAAAAGAAGGTGGTGAAACGGACCCCGCCGCCCGGGTCGGTGGTTTGGGACGAAAAGACTTACGCGAAGTTGCAGACGGCTCCGTGTGAGGAACTGAGCTCCCGGTTCACCCTGTCGCATGGCACGCTTTTGTTGGTGTTGTCCCGTCCCGGCAATGGCTGCCGGGCGGTGCGCGATCTGGTGGCGACCTGTCACGAGACGGATCATCGCAAGGCGCAGTTGCGGAGCCGGGGGTGGCAGCTCTTTCGGGGTTTGCTCGAGCGGAAGATCGTGGAGTGGTGCGAGCCCGATAGCTCGGGCCGGAAACTCCGGGTAAATGTCGAGTTGCAGGACGATTTTTCGCTGCACAATGCCCTGTCACTTTATCTGCTGGAAACCCTGCCACAATTACCCGCGGACCGGCCGGATCACGCGCTCAATGTGCTGACGTTGTGTGAGGCGATTGTGGAGGATCCGGAAATCATTTTGCGCAAGCAGGTCGATCGATTGAAGACCGACGCCGTCGCCGAAATGAAGGCGGAAGGAGTGCCCTATGAGGAGCGGATGGACAAACTGGATGCGATCGAACACCCCAAACCGCTGCGCGAGTTTTTATACGATACCTTCAATGCGTTTGCGGCGGCGCATCCCTGGGTTGAGCAGGAGAACGTGCGGCCCAAGTCGATTGCGCGGGAGATGTTTGAGCGCTACGATTCATTTGCCGACTACGTGAAGCGTTATGGCCTGCAACGCAGTGAAGGGCTGTTGCTGCGCCACCTGAGCCAGACTTGGAAGGTGCTTTCCCAAACCGTGCCGCAGGAATCGAAAACTGAAGAGGTGCTGGAGCTGGAAGTTTACTTCCGCGAATTGATCCGTGGCATCGACTCCAGTCTGTTGGAGGAATGGGAGCGGATGCAGGATCCTGACTATGCGGCGGAGGAGGTGGGGGATAAACCGGCGCGGCCGGGATTTGCGGATATCACCCGTGATCAAAAGGAGTTTTCACGATTGGTGCGCTTTGCGGTGCATGCCGTGTTGCAGGATGCGATGGCGCGCGATTGGGAAGCGGCGGCGGAACGAACCGGCGGCGGTGCTCGTGAAATTGAGGATGCGTTCGAAGCTTACGTGGAAGCCCGCGGTTGGTTCCGCCTGGATCCGGCAGGGCGGGCCGCCCAACAAACCCATATTGAGCGCGATGGCGACGTTTGGCACATCAGTCAGGTCCTGGTTGATTACGAAGACCTCAACGATTGGGAATTACAACTCGACCTCGAGGTGTCGGCCTCTCGCGAGGCAGGAATCGTGACGCTCAAGTGGGTGTCGCTCCAACCGATCGGAACCCCGTCCGACTGAAGACATCCCCGGTGCGTTTGTAATGTAGTGCGTCACAAGCGAGGCACGGCGCGGCGGAGGGCCGGCAAGTAGACGA
Source organism: uncultured Opitutaceae bacterium (assembly GCA_937128785.1). Taxonomy (GTDB): domain Bacteria; phylum Verrucomicrobiota; class Verrucomicrobiia; order Opitutales; family Opitutaceae; genus Actomonas. The sequence continues at coordinate 6,592 of CAKZMS010000101.1, forward strand.
GGAGGGGGATGCCGCGCAGGGAAGTCCACACCCACACCGAGATCCACAACCCGGTGTGCCCCCACT
>CAKZMS010000102.1 GCA_937128785.1 uncultured Opitutaceae bacterium
CAAAGAGGAGGGCCTCTGGCCCACCAGCCGTTATCAGGTGCAGTGCATGAACAACCTGCAGGGCGGCAATCCGCTCGGCATCCTGCTGCCGCACAATGTACCGGAAATCCAATTTCTCTACGACGTCGAAAAGGTGAAGCAGGCCTACCGGCCGACGGGGGAGTGGATGCGCTACGAAATCACCGTGCGCGGTGAAACCCTCATGACCACGCTCAATGGCGTGCTCATAAACTCGGTCACCGATATCACCACGCCCTCGGGCCACATCGGCATCCAAGGTGAGCATGGCTTACTCGAGTTTCGTAAGATCGACGTCACACCGCTGAAGTGAGGCGTGTTCCCGAAGGACTGTTGGTTTTGTCACAGAGATCACAGAGGAAGCACGGAGTCCACAGAGGGCTGACGCACCGAAACCTGGTGGATGGGTTCGCTTTGGAATCTTGAAATGAGGAAGTTTGGAAACGGCGACGCAGGCTCGATGCCCCCGGGGTCATGTCGTTAGAAAGTTAATGAAGCGTAGCGTAATTAACTTTTTCCGACGTGACCTCTTCCACCGATCAAATTGTGAGGCGACTCATTCAAGAACGGGGAAAACAGAGTGCTGCCTGCTGTTCTATTCACAGATGGCTCTGAGGGCCCACAGAGGTCACAGAGAATCAATCAGAGTTAACCGGGTGGCTCTCCTCAGTGTTCTCCGTGTCTTCTCAGTGAACTCTGTGACTAAGACTCAGATGCCTTTGCTCTACCAATCCACCACCGAGCCGTCGGACTCGTTGTAGGTTTCCGGGTTCCGCCACTCGTGGCCGAGCTTGTCGGCGAGGGCATCCTCGTCCAATTCGATGCCGAGACCTGGGCCGGTCGGCAGTGGGATGTGACCTTCCACCACTTTGAACGGCTCTTTGATGTAGCCTTCGCCCAGGGTGACCTGTTCCTGACACAGGAAGTTGGGCACACTCGCGGCCAACTGCAGGCCACAGGCCAGTGAGATCGGACCGAGCGGATTATGCGGGGCGATGGAGCCGTAGTAGGCCTCGGCCATGCCGGCGATGATGCGACCCTCGAAGATGCCACCCGCGTGACACAGGTCGGGCTGCAGGATGGTGGCGGCACGCTGTTCGAGGATGTCGCGGAAGCCCCACTTGGTAAAGATGCGCTCGCCGGTGGCGATGGGGAGGTGGGTTCCCCGGGCGATCTCGGCCATGCCGCCGACGTCCTGACACTGGATCGGCTCTTCAATGAACCACGGGTTAAAGGGCTCCAATTCCTTGATGAGAATCTTGGCGTTGGCCGGCGTGATGGCGCCGTGGAAATCGATGCCGATATCGCAGTCGTCGCCCACGATTTCCCGCAGCTCCGCGAAGTAGTCCACCGCCTCCGCGATCTGACGATTGTTGGCGATGATTGAGCCGCCGAGTTTGTTGCGCACGCCCGTCTTGAAGGTCGTGAAGCCTTCCTTCTTCGCCTCGCGCACAGCCTCGGGACTGCGGGCATGGGCGTAGGTGCGAATGCGGTGGCGGGTAGGGCCGCCCAGCAGTTCGTAGACCGGCACCCCGAGGGCCTTGCCCTTGATGTCCCAAAGCGCCTGCTCGATGCCACTCAACGCACTGGTGAGGATCGGGCCACCCCGATAGAACGCGTGCCGATAGATGGCCTGCCAGTGGTGGATGACACGCCGTGGATCCTTGCCGATAAGGTAGGGCGCGATCTCGCGCACGGCTTCGGCACAGGTATCGGCGCGGCCTTCCGTGATCGGCTCACCCAGCCCCACGATGCCGTGGTCGGTGTGAATCTTCAGGAACAGGAAGCACCGCTTCACTTTGAACGTCTCCAGTTTGGTGATACGAAACTTGTCCTTGTAGCGGTCGGGCAGCGCATCCTGCATGCGGCGGCTCTGGGCGAGACGGGCGGTCTCGGCGCTGTCTTCGTAAGCGGAGACGGGTTTGGATTGGCCGAAGACGGTGGCACCGGCCGCACTGGCGGCGACACCGGCAAACGCCTTTTTCAAGAACGCGCGGCGGGAACGGGAGGAATTATCGTTAAGGATCATGGGGTAGCGGGGGTTGGTTGATTGCGATGAGTTGGTTGAGAGTGGTTTAGGCGGGCAGCGGTTTAAGCCGGCGCAACAGCTTGGGCACGACGAAGGCGAGGAGGAGCAGAACGATCAGCACCAGGCAAATGGGCCGCGTGAGGAAAGGGAGGAAGCTGCCCTCGGATTTGATCATGCCGGTGCGGAAGTTTTCCTCCACCATGGGGCCGAGGATCAGTCCGAGGATAAGGGGCGCGAGCGGCACGCGGCGGGCTTCCAAGAAATAACCGACGACGCCGAAGACGGCCATGATACCGACATCGAAGAGACTGTTGCGCAGGGAGAATGCGCCCACGGTCGAGAACACCAACACGGCGGTCATGACGAGACTGCGGGGCAGTTTGAGAATCCACCCAAACGTCTTGAGGCCAAGGTAACCGCAGGGCAGCAGCAGCACCTGGGTGATCAATGCGATGTTGAAGATGTTCTGAATCTGTCCGGGGTTTTGCTCGAAGATGAGCGGACCGGGCCGGATCTCATACATCATCAGTGCACCGAGCACGATGGCCGTCACCGCATCGCCGGGAATGCCGAACACAAGCGCCGGAATCCAAGCGCCCGCCACGGCGGCGTTGTTGGCGCTGGTGGGGGCGACCACACCAGCGACTTCACCGGTGCCGAATTTCTTGGCCCCGGATGATGTGCGCTCGGCCAGACCGTAGGCGGCCCAGGCAGCGATGTCGGCACCGGCTCCCGGCAGGGCGCCCACAACCGTCCCGGTAACGGAAGATTTTGCGACCGTCCCCTTGTGCTGCCAGACGGCTTTGAGCGCGGCCCAGCGGCTGTCGGAATCCGTGGCGTCGGTCACCGTAGCCGGTTGGGTGCCGATCCCGGCGACGACGCTGCGGATCACTTCCGACACCCCGAACAGGCCGATCATGACGGGGATGAAACCAAGCCCACTCATGAGCTCCACGTTGCCAAACGTGAAGCGCTGCGCGCCACTGATGATGTCGAGCCCGACCGTGGCCAGGAGCATGCCGAGGGCGGCGGCGATGAATCCGCGCCGGGTGTTTCCCGAACTGACCACCGCGCTCATGCTGAGTCCGAGCACGGCGAGCCAAAAGTATTCGAAGTTCGAGAACCGCAGGGCAAAGCGAGCGAGTTGCGGCGCCAGCGTCATGAGCAACAGCACGCCAACGAGTCCGCCAAGGCAGGAACAGATCAGGTCGATCTTCAGCGCGTAGGGTCCGCGTCCCTGGCGCGCGAGCTGATGGCCATCCAGGGTAGCCGCCGCCGATGCGGGCGTGCCGGGAATCCGGAGGTAGGTCGCCGGAATGTCACCGGCAAAAATGGCGGTGAAGCTCACCCCGATGATCATAGCCAGGCCGGTGTTGGGATCCGGCATGTAGAAACTCACGGGCACGATCAACGCCACCGCCATGGTGGCGGTGAGTCCCGGAGTCGCTCCCACAAAGATCCCAAACAACATTCCCAGTATCCAGGGAATCATGACGTGGAATTGCAGCAGCTCGCTCATGCTGGGACGTCAGAAGGGGAGGTTCAGCACGCCACCGGGCAGCGGCACTTTGAAGGCCACCACGAAGAGCAGGTAGACGAGGCCGAGCAGGCTGACCGAGGCCGCCAAGGAGCGCTGCCAGGACTGCCCGAGCCAGATCATCATGCCGGAAGCCATGAGCAGGGTGCTGAGGGCAAACCCGAGCCACGGCAGCAGGAAAACATAGGCTCCGAGACCGAGGAGGAGAATGGCGGCAGTCTTGGTGCGCCCGCTGGGGGCGTTTTCGGTGTCGCGGGATTTCCAGCCGAGCACGAGCTCCACTACGCCGCTCCCTCCGAGAATGAGCGCGAGGCCGAGCGGAAAAGCTTTGGCTCCGGGATCAAAATTTTCGCCGAGTCCAAGAGCGCGGATGGAAGAGCTCAAACCGGCCACCGCGACGGCCAAGCCGATGAGCACGGCGCCGAGCCAGAGGTCTCCGGCCGGGGAAGTTTCTTTGGACTCGTCGAGGTTATTGGGCATAGCCCGCGGAGTTGATCACGTCCTGCCATTGCGAGTCCTGAGCGGCGAGGAAAGCGGTAAATGCGTCGCCCACGCGCACCTTGGTGGCGAAGCCGTTCTTGCTCATGAAGTCCGCGAAAGCAGGGGAAGCGACAATGCGTTCGGCCGCGGCCTGCACCGCCGCGATCACTTCGGCCGGCGTATCCTTGGGTGCCACCAATCCCCGCCACGCCACCGCATCCCA
>CAKZMS010000103.1 GCA_937128785.1 uncultured Opitutaceae bacterium
CCCTCCCGGAGGTCGTGGACGATGAGAACGGCCCTTACGCTGATATGCTAGACCATCTCACCCGCTGCCGCGTCAAGATGCTCAACGACCTCATCGACTTCGAATCCGATCTCACCGTCGATGAAGTTGAGGACGAGATCCGTGAGGACCAAAACGCCAGCTTCATGGAAGGCGCCGCGATCCACGTTTTTGATGAACTCAGCGCGATCCTCGACTACACCCCAGCCGGTTTCGATACCGACGAGGATGATGACGATGATGATTCGGGCGAAGAGGATATCGATGACGCCGATCTCCCCGACATCGACGAAGAGGATGAAAAGTCCCTGAAGGGAGATACCTCACTCAAATGGGATGAGGATGACGAAGAGGAAGAGGATCAGGAAGAATCCGAGAAATAGCCCTCTTCACCTCCGACAATTTCGAAGCGCGACCTCTGGTAGGTCGCGCTTTTTGCTTTCGTCCACGCGCGGAGTCGCTGAACTGCCAACATGTTTCCCCGCTGGATGAACCCCTACGTCGCGATCGTGCTGATCCTGGTCAGCCTCGGCGTCACCGGTTGTGAAACCACCTCTTCCAGTCCCACGGCCGTGAACCCCTCCCTGCCTGAGGGAGCTTCATCCGCCCAACTTCGCCCGGGCGACGCTCTCGTGATTTCGCTGCAGGGGATCCCCGACCCCAGCCAGCACAACGTCCAGATCGACGACGAAGGCATCATCACCCTGCCCTACATCGGCGGTATCGAAGTCCGGGGACTCACCACCTCCCAGCTTTCCTCCAAAATAAAATCCAACTACATTGAGCAGAACTTCTACCGGGCGATCGATGTGTCGGTGACGGTTACGGAGCGTTACGTCTACGTCGGCGGCGAGGTGCAAAGTCCCGGCCGGATCGAATGGACTCCGGATCTGACCATGACCAAAGCCATCCAGGCGGCTGGCGGCTTCACGCTCTACGCCAAGGAGACCGCCGTCAGCGTCGTGCGCGATCAGTCTGCCTACACCTTGGACGCCAAACTCGCGCAACGCAGTCCCGCCGAGGACCCCCGGCTCCTTCCGGGTGATTCGCTGCAAATCGATCGTTCGGCATTCTAGCTCAGCGCTCGGCTGACAGGGGCGGCACCCCAAAAGTCGCTTGGTAGGCCAAAACCATGGAGCCCCAGTCCTGCTGTCCCCGGGCGGAATTGATGACAGCCAACCGTTTGACCCATCGATCGGCCTCCGTTTTGTCCCCATCCGCGATGGCCTCCACACAAAGTAACATCAGCGCCGTCCAATCATTGGGGTCTTCAGCAAGTTTTTGATCCAGCAAGGCCCGCGCCTCGTCCCGGCGATCGAGCTGAAACAACATCTGGGCAGACGCATACCAAGCCGGCGCGATTTCAGGATACGATTCCCGCACCCGCTCAAAATCCTCCCATGCCTGTCGCCAGTTGCCGCGTTCCCGGAAACGTCGACCTCGGTCCATCAACAAATCGGGAGCGTCCGGACTCGCCGCCAATGCTGCCTCAAACGCCGCTCGGGCGGCCCGCTCGTCGCCAATGGAGCGATACAACGTGAGCAACCGGGTCCACGCCGGCACGAGGGTCGGATCGCGATCCACGGCCCGTTGGTAGTCGGCCAGTGCATCCACCTGTTCCCCGAGACGTTCGGACAGCAATCCCATCTGAAAATCCATGCGCGCCTCGGGCACCCCGAGTTCCCGCGCCTCGGCGAGCTGCATCTTCGCCTTCCGCCGATCCTCCCCCGCGCCGACTGCGACCGCTCCCAGCCACCACTCGCCCCGTTGCGGATCAAGCCGGATCAGTGTTTCGTAGGCAGCGAGCGCCGCCGCCGGATGACGCTCGCTCCGATACCAATCTGCTATCTGTGCCAAAGCGTCCACGTCCCCGGACCTAATCCGCGTTTCCCAAGCTTCGACTTCGGCGGGAATCACCACCCCGCCCGGCCGTTCAGGGATCCGCTCAGCCCATTCGCGTTTCAGCTTCGCCGATTGTGCCCAAAACGTCACGCCACCGCCCACTCCCATGAGGAGCACCACCACCACCGCCAGCAGCAATATTCGTGAACCCATGCCCATACCAATATCGACGAAAGATCCGGTAACAACTCGCCGTTTCACAATTGTGCACTCACCTTGGCGACGTGCTTTAACTCCCTTCGTCTACTACCCCGCGTATGAAAAACCTGCAGCTCTACTTCGCCACCAACCGCAAACATCAAGGTGACAACCAGTGGAAACCGACCGGCTACGGCAACCGATTCAGCGACAACGGAGAGGAAAATCTCCG
>CAKZMS010000104.1 GCA_937128785.1 uncultured Opitutaceae bacterium
CACTGAGGTCTACCCTTATGAGACGTCGCAACTTCATTTCCTATGCGCTTGGCGCCACCGCCCTCGGAGCGGTGGGGGTCCACCTGGGTTCAAAATATGCGCGATCGGGCGGTTCCTTCGGAGCCGCCCATCTTGCTAAACTGACCCGACACAACCGCGCGCTCGGCACCGATACTTCGATCACCGTATTCCACGCCGATCGCGCCACCGCCAACCAAGCCATCGATCAAGCCTTCGCCGCCATCGACCACGTTGAGCAAGTGATGAGCCTTTACCGCGCCGACAGCCAGCTGAGCCAACTCAACCGCGCCGGCGAGCTGGCTGATCCCGACCCCGCTCTCGTTGCCGTCCTCGAACGCGCCGCCGCACTCTCCGCGCAATCGCACGGGGCGTTCGACGTCACCGTGCAACCCCTTTGGTCCGTCTATGAGAAGGCGGCAGCGACCAACCAGCTGCCTTCCACCACGACCCTCGCCAAGACCCTCACACGGGTTGACTGGCGTCAGGTCTCCGTTTCGGCGGAGACCATTTCCTTCCAACTGCCGGGCATGGCCATCACGCTCAATGGCATCGCGCAGGGCCTCGCCGCCGATGCCGCCGCCCACGCCTTGCGGGAGGCCGGGATCGAGCATGCCTTGATCGACAGTGGCGAAATTGGCACGGTAGGTCCTCACGCCGAAAAAGACCATTGGTCGATTGGCCTGAAGGATCCCCGCAACCCCGTCGGAATCCTCGGCATCGCCCGTCTCGACGGCCGCTGCCTCGCCACCTCCGGCGACTACGAAACCACCTTCGCCTCCGACTTCTCGGCGCACCATCTGCTCGATCCTCGCACCGGCCACTCTCCCACCGAATTGGCCAGCGTCTCCGTGGTCGCGCCCACTGCACTTGAGGCCGACGCGCTTTCCACCGCCGTGTTCCTGATGGGACCGCGACAGGGGCGCGCCCTGGTCGATTCCCTCCCCAATGTGGATGCCTTGTTTGTCGACAAGGCCCACCGCGTCACCCGCACCGCCCAGTTTCCTCTGAGCTGATGGATTGAAAGGCCGCTCGTCGTGATCCCCGAATCGCTCCAAAGCCTGACCGGCGCCCTGCTCTTCATGGGAGGGCTCGGGTTGACGTTGGCAGTGATTCTGACGCTCGCGAACAAACGCCTGTTTGTCGCCGAGGACCCCCGGATCGACGACGTGGAGGAGATGCTGCCCAAAACCAACTGCGGGGCCTGCGGTTGCCCGGGTTGCCGGGCCTTCGCTGAAGCTTGCGTCGCGGGGGATGCCAATCCCGCCCAGTGCACCGTAAGCCCTCCCGATATGTCGGCGTTCATCGCCGACTTTTTGGGCGTAGAGCTCGGCAACGAGGAAAAGAAGATCGCGCGTCTCGCCTGCGCCGGAGGCAACCACGTGGCCCGCATGCGTTCGGCCTACAGCGGCATGCAAAGTTGCCGCGCCGCCGTCGCCGCCGGAGGTGGCGGCAAAGCCTGCTCGTGGGGCTGCCTCGGCCTCGCCGACTGTGAGGTCTCCTGCGACTTCGATGCCATCACCATGGATCGCAACGGCCTCCCCGTCGTCGACGAGGACAAGTGCGTGGCCTGCAACGACTGCGTGGTCGCCTGCCCCTTGAATCTCTTCTCGCTGCAACCCGAGAGCCATCGCCTGTGGGTCGCCTGCAAGAGCCTCGCCGAAGGCGATGAAGTGCTCGCCGATTGTGAAGTCGGTTGCACCGGCTGCGCCCGCTGCGTCTCCGACGCGCCCGACGGTCTCATCGCCATCAAAAACAATCTCGCGACCGTGGACTACTCCAAGAACGCGCTCGCTTCCAAACTCCCCATCCAGCGTTGCCCCACCGGCGCCATCGTCTGGCTGCAGGATCGCTCCGTCGAAAAGGGCGCCGCCGCCAAACGCATCATCCGCAAGGAACCGCTGCCCCTCGACCCCACGGCCTGAACGCCGCCCAACTTTATCAACTGAAACTCAACCCCCTCGAAAAATGGTCAGCCAGAAAACCACAGCAAAGTATCCCGGAATTCCCGCGGCGATGGATGGAAACACCGCCGTCATCATGTGCGAGCGGGAGTCGAGCGACGCCGCCGGTGCCTACCCGATCACGCCGTCCACGCAGATGGGTGAATATTGGGCCGAAGAGACCGCCCGCGGTCACCGCAACATCTCCGACAAGCAGCTCATCTTCATCGAACCCGAGGGTGAACACGCCGCCGCCGGCGTCACCGCCGGCCTCTCCATGAGCGGCCTGCGCGCCTCCAATTTCTCCTCCGGCCAGGGCATCGCCTACATGCACGAGTCGCTCTACGGCGCCGTAGGTAAGCGCCTGCCCTACCTGCTCAACGTCGGTTGCCGCGCGATCACCAAATCCACCCTCAACGTGCACGCCGCCCATGATGACTACCATCTCATGGACGACACCGGATTCTTCCAAGTGCTCGGCAAAAACGGCCAGGCGGCCGCCGACCTCAACATCATCTCCCGCAAGATCGCCGAGATGTCGCTCACGCCGGGCGCCGTCGGCCAGGACGGCTTCCTCACCACCCACCTGATCGAAACCCTCCTCGTGCCCGAGCGCGACTTGATCGCCGAATACCTCGGCCGCCCCGACGACACCATCCCGTCACCCACGCCGGTTCAGGAGATGCTTTACGGTAAGGAGCGCCGCCGGGTTCCGATCCTCTGGGACGTCGACAATCCCGTCCTCTCCGGCTCCGCCCAGAATCAGGACGCTTACATGCAGTCCGTCGCGGCGCAGCGGCCCTACTTCTTCGATCACATCGCGGCCATCACCGACCAGTGTATGGACGAGTTCGCTCAACTCACCGGGCGCCGCTACAATCGCGTCTCGACCTACAAGTGCGACGACGCCGACTACCTCATCCTCGCAATGGGCAGCGTGATCGGCACCTCCGAGGCCGTCGCTGATTACCTCCGCGAAACCCGCGGTGTGAAGATCGGCGTGGTCGAGCTCACGATGTATCGCCCGTTCCCGGGCGACCTGCTGGGACCCATCCTCAAAGGCCGCAAGGGTGTCGTCATTCCCGAGCGCACCGATCAGCCCCTCGCCGAAGACTTGCCCGTTATCCGCGAAGTCCGCGCCGCCCTCAGCAAGTGTCTCGAAAACGGCATGACCAAGGGCGCCGCGCCCTACCCGCAATACGATCATTACGCGAAGGCCGGCGACATGCCGCCGCTCTACTCCTGCTCGTTCGGTCTCGGCAGCCGCGACCTCCAACCCGAGGCCATCATCGGTGCAGTCGAAAACATGCTGCCCGAGGGTAAAAAGAAGAAGTTTTTCTACCTCTCCATCGACTTCCTCTACGACAACCCGTCGCCGAAGAACGAGATCCATCAGCAGGCACTGTTGGAAAAATATCCGCATGTCGCCGAGCTCGCTGTGCGCGGTTCGGAAAACCCAAATCTGCTGCCCGCCGGCGCC
>CAKZMS010000105.1 GCA_937128785.1 uncultured Opitutaceae bacterium
TAATCTCACCAGTTCTTGAAGTCCCATTTGTTAGTCCATAGTCACGCGATGAAGCGGTAAGATAGTAAAATTTGTTTCCTTTTTCACCAACGCCTAATTCGTCAGCAAGTGACTTCGGTTCCCAAGGATTTCCACCATTCTTTTTCTTTATCGCCTTCACAATCGAAATACACTCCTCAACTGTATTTGTTGGTATAGGCCGCGGAGCGCTGCCGCGACTGGCCTTTTTCTTGGCAGTATTCTTTCGGGGTGCGTTGGGTTTTTCGTTCATGATTTATTTTGTAGAATGTCGGAAGGCATACAGGGGGGCGAGAAATGGGGTCAGACTTTGTAGCCTGTGGTTCATCAGTTTCGTCTCTCACCCACCGGCCTGCATGTAAACTTCTTCGTAGGGTTGCCCTACGACGAAACCTTCGCCTTTGAATTCCATTTGGATGCTTTCGCCGCTGCCGCGGCCGAGGAAGGTTTTGAAACTCACGTCTTTTTTGAAATTGGGCTCCAGATTGCCTGACCAGGCCACCGTCGCATTGGGATCGGTGATCACGGGATTGTCCGGTGACACGTGCAGCGTAATCGGGTCGTAGTGCGTGGTGATCGCCACCAGCCCGCTGCCTTCCAATCGCACATTGAACAGCCCGCCGGCCATCATCGCGGTGACTTTTTTCATCATCTTGATGTTGCACGTGATCTGCGGCTCAAAGGCCAACACGTCGTTGCCGTTCACCACGATGGCTTCATCGGTCAGGCGCAGGATGATGATCTTCTTCCCGGAGTCGGCCAGATACACCGCACCCACGCCTTCGGCCTTGGTGAGCTGCGCGCCCTCCCCGCTCACGGCCTTCTTCAAAAGATTGCCGAGCCCCTGCCCCATGAGTGTCTCGCGGGTGAACTTCACCTGCCCGATGTAGGCCACCATCGCGCCCATCTTCATCCAGATCATCCCGTCCAGGTTGACCTCCAGGAAACGCGGGTTCTCGAGTTCGAACAGCCCTTCCCCGCGGTCACGGTTTTTGGTGCGGTCGATAAATTCAGCGAGGGTGTATTGGGACATAGTTTTGTTTAGTCGAAGGTCGAAAGGTCGAAGGTCGAAAGTCGGTGGAGCGTTTCAGCTATTCAGTTTTCAGCGTTCAGTCTTTCAGCGTTTCGCTGGAACCGCGCACGCGGCAGCGATGGTGGCGAGGACGGAAGCATTCCTGGGTGTGGCCGGCATGAGGGTATGGGTGTGGTAAGGGTGCCCGCTTCGAGACACACCGGGGCCAGGCGGTGCAGCGCGAACTCTCCTACCCCAATGCACTTGCGAATGATTGGCGAGAACCAACATCCCGCAAATATTGTTTTTTAGGCTACTACTCCATCTAGTAACCCGTGCGATCAGCGGTTATTCACCCATCGGCTGCCTCACCGCCTTCCGTGTATTCTGTGTGTTCCGTGGGCTCTTCATTTCTGAACCATTGCAGTCGTGACTGGGACCTCACCTACTTTGCCCATGCCTGCCCCGCTTCGCTCTGTTGCAACCTTCCTTGGCCTGTTCGGTTTGCTCACGTGCAGCTTCGCCCAAAGCCAAGGACGCATCGAGACGCATGAATTTGCCCAGCCCGATAGGATCGCCCTGACCCGCGATCTGCATCGACCTGCGGAAGCGGAGTCCCCGCGCCCCGTCATCTTGTTTGTGCACGGCGGGGGTTGGAAGAACGGCGACAAAACGGTGGGCGAAAAACAGGCCGCCTGGCTCACTGACCACGGTTTCGCGGTGGCGAGCATCGACTTTCGTCAGACGGATGCCGCCCCATGGCCCGCCCAGATCAATGACTGTTATGCCGCCGTGCGCTGGTTGCGTGAAAATGAAGATCGCCTCGGTTTGGCCACCGAGAAAATCGGCGCAATGGGCACTTCCTCCGGCGGCCACCTGGTCGCCTTGATGGGCACCCGCGTTTTTGGCGGATCGGAATCCACGTCCAGCCGCGTGCAGGCAGTGTGTGATGTCTTTGGGCCGACCAATCTCCTGACCATGCCGCCCAACAATGTCGGCAACGGCCGCACCGCCGAGGACGTCGCCAACTCCAATGGAGCCAAGCTGCTCGGCGCCACCGTCCGCGAGGTGCCGGATCTCGCCAAGGACGCCAGCGCTTTGTATCAGGTTTCTCGTGACGATGCCGCTTTCCTGATCCTGCACGGCGATGCCGATGAGGGCGTTCCGGTCGATCAAAGCAAACACCTCTACGCCGCTCTGATCGCGGCGGAAGTGGACGCAGAACTGATCGTTCTACCCGGAGCTCGCCATGGTGGCCCGCCGTTCGAAACCCCGGAACTGCGCGCCAAGATCGCCAGTTTCTTCGACCGCACCCTGCGATGAAACTCGATCACCTCCAACTTGCGATGCCTCCCGGCGAAGAAGACCGCGCCCGTAATTTCTTCATCGGAGTTCTGGAGATGACTGAAGAAGCCAAACCCTACCCGCTAAGCAAACGCGGTGGTTGTTGGTTTCGACGCGACGCGGTCATTCTTCACCTCGGAATTGAGGCCGACTTTCAACCGCAGCGCAAAGCGCATCCTGCCTTCGTGATGCCCCACCTGAAATCGCTTGCGCAGAAATTGTCCGACCAGAATTTGCCCGTGACGTGGGACACCGCCCTACCCAACCGCACCCGGTTCTACAGCACGGACCCGTTCGGCAACCGCATCGAGTTCATCCAAGCCGGCGACGGCTTTTCCGAAAAGTAGACAGAAAATCGAGGCCCCATGCTCAGTCCGGACTCAGTGAATCTGGAACTCAGGAAATAAATGAATCCTCACCACTCCGTCCTAACGCTCCTCGGTTGGACTCGTTGGCCTGATCTGCACGACGTCGCCGATTTTTAGACCGGCGGTGGCGATGGCGCTTTCGTGATTGCGCACGAGCAGCACGTTTTCATCGGCGGTGGGGAAAGCGATCCACTCGCCCTGCTCCACATCGCCGTAGGTTACGCCGTAAAGCAGCGACCAGGTTTCGCCGGCGGTCGTGATCTCGATCATGTCGCCTTGTTCGATGCCGGCCTCGGCTAACTCATCGGGATGAAAACCGAGCACGGCATTTCCAAAAAAGAGGTTCACGTCGACGACTTGGTTACTCAGTCCCTCCGCGTCGGATTGAGTGCCGGTTTCGCGGGCTGGCATGGCTCGGGTGCCATCGGTGAGCTCCGGTGCTTCGCCTTCCGCCAAAGCCGCGGCCATGGCCTCAAACGCCGCCCAGCGCTCCACCCAGTTCATGTTCATATGCCCGGGACGTCGAAGGGGCCGCAATGCCGGAGGAAACTCCGCTTCGGCCGCAACGGCGGCGGAGGCCAAGTCGTCGGTGATCTCTGTCATGTTGGTCATGAGGATCGACGGCAGCTTGGGCGTGGCCTGCAGGAAATATTGGTCGGTCTCATCCTCCAGTTCGACAAAGGGACCGAGCGCGATCAC
>CAKZMS010000106.1 GCA_937128785.1 uncultured Opitutaceae bacterium
GAACACGCCTTCATTGACCTCCAGGGCCGGCCCACTCGACCGCCGGAGGCTTTCACCCGGCTGATCGACGAGCACTGCTAAGTCGTCAACTCGGCTTCGTATTCAGCCAGCACTATTCGCTCCTGCTCGCTCTGCCGGAGAGACTCGATGCGCTGCTCACCTCCCAACACGCGAACCGCCCAGACCGCATGCGCTCGCACCAAAGGTTCCGGGTGCAGAGCCAATTTCACCAACTCGGGCAACAGATCCACCGCCCCTTGATTGGCCGCAACGACACAGGCGTTTCGTAAAAGCCCCCGCAGTTTCAATCGTTTGACCGCGGTGCCTTTAAAAACCGCAGCAAAGGATTCCGGCGTAAGAGTAAGAATCTCGCGCAGGCTGAGTTGGTCGATATGATTCCGTTTTTCCAACAGGATCGATTTCGCCGTTTGCGCGAAGCGATTCCACGGGCAGACCTCGGCGCAAATATCACAACCGTAGATGCGATCACCGATGGCGGAACGCCATTCCTGGGGAATCACTCCTTTGTGCTCAATCGTCAGGTAGGAGATACAACGACGAGCATCCAATTCTCCGGGCGACACCAGAGCATCAGTCGGACAAGCGTCCATGCAGGCGGTGCAATGCCCACAAAGGGTGCCTACCGGGTGATCTTCCCAACGGTGACTCACTGGCTCGTCCGATGGCAACCGACAACGCACCAAGATAGCCGCCAAAAACAGCCAGTTGCCGTAGTCCCGCGACATCAACATCGCGTTCTTTCCGGTGAACCCCACCCCGGCGCGGGCCGCCCAACTTCGCTCCAGCACGGGTCCGGTATCCACGTAGTATCGGTAATCCCGGGCCGTTAGTTCACCCCAGGTCTCGATGACCTTCCCCGCTGATTCCAGCGCGGGCTTGATGGTATCATGGTAGTCCCGATGCAGAGCGTATCGGGCCCAAATCGGACCCGCATCATCGGGAGGCCTGTTCCCGTAATTAACCCCCAGCAGAATCATACTCTGCGCCCCCTCGAGCACGAGTTGCGGATTCAATCGCTTCGCCTCGGAACGACGCAACCAACCCATTTCGCCATGGTGATTCTGCTCCAGCCATGAGCTGAACGCCGCTCCTCCCGGAGTATTCCCGCCGACACTCGTGAACCGAACCACATCAAACCCCAAACCTGCGAGACTCGACCGCAGCTGTTCGGGGTCCGGTTTCATGAGCGTCCCTTGGCGCCCGCCACCCGGCTCCATTCGGAGGCTTCGCGTCGGTAAACCCGCATCACATGAGATATGATGTCACTGGTGGGTCGGTGATCGGTGAGGATGACCGCACCTGCCCGTCGATAGATGGGTTCGCGGACGGCGTAGAGCTCGCGGAGGCGTGCCATGGGATCATCCACATGCAGCAGCGGTCGGTTGCGATTGGCCGACGTGCGTTGGAGAATGGTCTCGAGCGAGGCATGGAGACACACCACCACACCTTTGGCCTGCAATCGGGGCAGCATTCCCTCCTGCACCACGAGTCCGCCACCACATGCCACCACGGTTTTACTGTCCGCGTGACCGGAGTCGATAAACTCACGTTCCCGCTGTCGAAAATAGTCCTCTCCTTTGTCCGCGAAGATTTCTGCCACCGTCGCGTCCTCCTTCATCTCAATCTCGTGGTCACTGTCGAGCAACTGATACTGCAGTCGATTCGCCACGGCCCGACCGATTGTGGTCTTGCCCGTCCCCATAAACCCGACGAGGTAAAGGTTGGCTTCTGATCTCGCGTTGGTGGCCATGTCTTGGCCAACCAATGTGGCTGAATCAGATTTGCCAAACCAGAAAACCTGATCGACTGCTTTCCCCCGCGATGTCCACCCTCTCTGCCCTCCATCACTTTGCCAGCGACAACACTTCCGGCATCTGCCCCGAGGCTTGGGCCAAGTTGGCCGAAGCCAATCAAGGTCGCCTTCCCTCGTATGGGACAGATTCATGGACGACGCGGGCCTGTGATCTAATCCGAGAGGTTTTCGAGAAACCCGACGCCGAGATTTTTTTCGTTTTCAATGGCACGGCCGCCACTTCCTTGGCGCTGGCTTCACTTTCGCAGAGCTATCATAGCGTCATCTGCCATGAGGTGGCCCACGTGGAAACCGACGAGTGTGGCGCGCCGGAATTCTTTTCCAACGGCACCAAGATCCTGACGGCGGGCGGGCCGGAAGGGAAACTTGCCCCCGAGGCTGTGGAGCAAATCATCCGGAAACGCACGGATATCCACTATCCCAAACCCCGCATTCTCTCCCTCACCCAATCCACTGAATTTGGCACGGTTTACCGCGTGGAGGAAGTTGAGGAACTCTGCCGTCTGGCCAAAGCCCATGATCTCGCCGTGCACATGGACGGCGCACGATTTTCCAACGCCGCAGCGATGTTAGCCGATAGCGAAAATGCTTCGCCGGCCGACTTCACCTGGCGCGCGGGCGTGGATGTATTGTGCTTCGGCGGCACGAAGAACGGCATGAACACATCGGAAGCCGTCGTGTTCTTTCGTCCCGAACTGGCCGAGGAATTCGACTACCGCTGCAAACAGGCGGGGCAGCTGGCATCCAAAATGAGGTATCTCAGCAGCCAGTGGACCGGCGTGCTCGAAAACGGAATCTGGCTACGACATGCCCGACACGCCAACCAGATGACCAAGCGATTGGCCGACTCGATTCGCGATGTCCCGGGAGTCAGTATCTATCTCGAGCCCGAGGTGAACGCGCTCTTCGTGGACATGCCCCATTGCCTGGCCAATGCGATGATGGCGAAGGGATGGGAATTTTATAACTTCCTCGGCCCCCAACGCTATCGGCTCATGTGCAACTGGGACACCCGAGAAAGCGATCTGAACGACTTTGCTTCGGATTTGGCGTTACTGGCCCGATCAGCTTAGAGTCCACGGCACTGGGCATAAAAAAGGGCGACCCAGTAAGGTCGCCCTCGCCAAAAGTGGTTTGGCGCCGCGCTTACTCAGCTTGGGAAAGCGACAAGACCACCGCCTCGGTGAAGGTCGCCACGACGGTCTGACCGATGTGAACGGTCGTCATTTTCTCCGCATCTTGCACGTCGATGGTCAGATAGTTGCCCAACGGGCCTCTGAGGGTCGCGGTCATATTGATGCGATCGAGCACTTCAACCGTCGTTACCGCCCGGATCAAACGACCCGCGCTGCCTGTCCCGGTGGCAGGGTCAGCCGTTTCAACCTGTTCAGTGATCTCCAAGGGATTCTCGATCTCGGCCGCCGTGGCGGGACGGAGCTCCAGCGCCAGGGAACGGGCGTATCCGGCAAGGACTGTATCTCCCACGCTGAAATGGGACATGTCTTCGATTTCATCGCCCAACGAAAACGACTCCTCGCGATCGTCTTCGAACTTCAGCGTCACGGAGCGCTCCTCCACATCAACGGCGGTGATGATCGCGCTAACCGATCCAAAAGTAAGGTCTTCCCGGGTGGGCACGGGATCCTCGGCGTGGGAAACTGAAGTGGTCAAGGAGATGGCGAAGCAGGCCGCCACCAGACAGATCGGGCGTTTGAAATAATTAAGCATGGGAAACTGGATTTGAACTGATGGTGATCGCTCCAACTTCGTCGGTCGACCCGGTCAGAATGGAACCTCTGAGAACACGCAAACCCAGCCGCACGTCAACCGTGCAAAGTCGGAAGCATGGCGGATAGTTACTCAGGCAAAGCTGCGGATTCGGGCGGGGAAGCGGGCGTAACCGACACCAGTTCGACGTCAAATATCAGCGTCGCTCCCGGTGGAATGGAAGGAGTGCCCTCGTCGCCGTATCCGAGATCGGCGGGAATATAGAGTTTTATCGCCCCACCCTCGCCAATCAACGGCAGGCCTTGCGTCCAACCCTCGATCACCTGGTTCAGGCGGGTTTCAAACGGCCCACCTCCTTCAGAGGTATCAAACACGGTGCCATCGATCAGGCGCCCCGTGTAATGGGCCCGAACGGTGTCCAACGGACCGGGACGAAGTTCACTACCCGGACGCACGATGGTGTAGGCCAACCCGCTCTGCAGTTGCTGCACATCGTCCTTCGCCAGTAGAGACTCCCAGTATGCCGCCGCCGCCGCTTCCTGCTCGGCTTTCAGACCAGCCATGTGGGCATCAAACTTGCCCTGCACGAATTTGGAGATCTCCGGCCCGACGGACTGAAGATCCACTTGCAAGTCTTCCCCGTCAGCCGCCGCAGCCACACCTTGCTGAAAAGCCTCAAGCTCCGCCGCGGTGAGACCAAGCCGGCTGATTCCCGCCCGCATACCGGCCATCCACCCGTAAATCTGCAGCATTTCCTGATCAGATAGCGCATCCATCGCCGGAGCTGAGGCCGTGGCCGGATCAGCGGCAGGGCCTTGAGCCGCTAAGACCTGAGCCGACCAGCCGAGGATGGATACGGTGAAAAATGCGCGCCGGAATATTTCCATGGCCAACACTCAAGGCCTAATCCCGCACAATTTCAACCGCCCCCTGCATCACTTGAGCACCTTCATCACCCTCCCCTTGAACTCTTTCCCGCAAGCTGCTTGATTGCCGTATGCAACCGGATCAATTCTGGACCAGCCAAGACGGTCAGGTGCTCGCAGCCCGGCCCCAAGGCGAGGATCAACCCCTTGCGCTCACCCTCGCTTTTTGGCCGCGGGACAACACCGAGTGGGAATTTTGGCAGGAGCATCATCGCTCCTTCAAGTTCACCGAGCGCTCCACCCTGGCGAGAATCGGCATCGAGATGCTGACGCCCGAACCGCCGGAACTCGATGGCAATCGCTTGGTGTTGGAGGCCTCGGCCTTCGTCTACGATCAAAGTGTTCCTCATGCCGACTACTGGCGTAAGCTGTTCCGCCTCGGCACTCCGGCGGGCAGACTTTTTCATGCCCCGACTGAGGCCAAACTCAATACGGACGAGATTTGGCAGGCAGTTCGCTCCAACACCCTGAAACTGCCCAACACGATTTCGATCGACCGGGAGGGCCGGGTTTTCCTCACCCCGCATCACGTTCGCTACACGCTGAAGCCGGATCTGGACCGGGAGACCTTCGGCCGGCTGGTCGCAGGTCAGGCGGGAAGACACCTCCTGGATAAAGTTCAGGTCCGACACACCGCGTCTCCCCTCCAGGTCCCTCCTCATACCGGGGTTTTGACCAGTTGCTCCATGTATCTGAAAGAACACTACGTGGTGCTAAATCAGGGAGAGGGAAATTTCGGCATCCATACGAGTGCCGTGGTGCTGGATCCGGTAAAGACTTTCGGCACCAACATCATGCTTGAGATCTACAACCAAGGGGCCGAACCCGTCGTAAATCCCATGGTGTCGGTGGAAGTATTCCGGGCGCCTGATCGCGATGAAACCCGTCAGAAATCGCTGCAGGAAAAGCGCCAACGCCTGACCTCCGTAGCGGAGACCGCTTTCTCCAGCCTGGACGAACCTTCGCTCGCGGAACCGTCGACGAAGCGAAAGCCCCGACTGCGGGTCACCGTAAAGGGACAGCATGCCACCATGCCCAATCCGGCCATGTTTCTCCAACTGGGAAACAGTCCCAAACGATTGCGGGAAGCCCTCGATTCGATCACCCCGGCAATCGGCCACCCGACCTTGCTTCAGGCCCTCGATGCGGCCCCCGATGGATGCGACACCCTGATCGTGGACTTTTTCCCGAATCTGCTGGAACAAGTGGAGCTGCTCGGGGCCATGCCCGACCTAAAGCTCAAACGCATCGTTTTTAGAACGGCTTCGCGGACCCATGGTTTCTTCCTGTCCCACAATGCCCATTCCCGTTTGGACACTTTGGATGCGCTCGGCATCGAAGTTGCGTCATCAGAAATGGCACAATCGTTTTCATATGAGATGAAAGGTCCAGAGCAGCCTACATTTGGATTTCATGGGATATTCAATCT
>CAKZMS010000107.1 GCA_937128785.1 uncultured Opitutaceae bacterium
TGCAAATCTCTTCGATCAGCCCCATACCGTCGCGGCCGATATCGTCAAGCCGTCCGACAAAGGGGGAAATGAATTTTGCGCCTGCCTTGGCTGCCAGCAAGGCCTGCCCAGCGGTAAAGCACAAAGTAACATTGACATCAGTGCCAGCATCGCTAAGCGCGCGGCAGGTCATCAGCCCGTCACGCGTCAATGGCACTTTTACCGTTACATTGGGGGCGATGGCGGCCAGCTTTTGGCCTTCGGTAAGCATTGTTTTGAAATCGGTCGCCGTGACTTCGGCGCTCACTGGCCCGTCAACAAGGCTGCAAATTTCAGCAATCGTCTCAAGAATGTTACGTCCTGATTTGGCAATCAAAGATGGATGTGTCGGGATCCCGGCAACGACTCCGGTAGCGCAAAGCGCGGTGAGAAAGTGGGAACGTAAAAGGTATCGGCTCCTTGAGCCGAAAAGGTGACAACTACGCACTACCCTACCCGCCGTCGATTCTTCGCACTATAAGCGAAGCGCACCTTTCACTTTCCAACCTTAACATCACTACATGTTACCAACCCTCCGACAAATCGCTGAGGCCGCTGGTCGTGAAATCCTAAAGTTCTATGGTCGACAGCTTACCGTCGATGCCAAGGCGGACGATTCGCCCCTGACCCAAGCCGATCTCGCCTCTCATCGATTTATCCTTCGTGAGTTGTCGACCGCCTTCCCCGACATTCCGGTCGTTTCCGAGGAGGACGAATCACGATCCGTAGACTTTGACCCAGACGGAACGTTCTTTGTGGTCGATCCCTTGGACGGCACCAAGGAGTTCATCAAGCAGACAGGTTCGTTCACGGTTAACATCGGCCTGGTGCAAGACCGCTCCCCAATCGCGGGGATTGTTCATGTTCCGGTATCAGGCAAGACCTATGCCGCTGATGAATCGGGAGCTTGGAAGGCGGGATTGGGTGAAACGCCAGAATCAATCGAGGTCAGCTCATCCGCTGATCGACTTCGAATTGTCGCGAGTCGCGATCATGCCGGACCGGAGGTAAAAGCCTTGCTGGAGCGATTCCCGGACGCCGAATGCCTCAGCATTGGGAGCTCCCTCAAATTCTGTTTAGTGGCGGAAGGTAAGGCGGACCTTTATCTGCGAGACGTACCCACCATGGAGTGGGATACTGCTGCCGCTCAGGCGATTGTCGAATCTGCCGGAGGCAAAGTGCTCACTCACCCTGAGCACCGACCTCTCACATACGGGAAAACCGAATACCGTAACGGATCACTTCTTACGCTGGGAGATCACTCGCTGCTTAAGCAGCTGGGAGTATGAAGGTAGCAAAGCAAAAGGTGTCGGGCCCTCTCCCCGACAAAGCGATCCAACCTCAAAGCAGTCCACCGGCCCTTCCCCTTCCTTTTGCGAAGCGTCTTTTTCCAACTTTCCAGATGTTCTGGAGCGCACATCATCAACTTAACACTTTCCGACCTTCAGTCCTTTGAAGCCGCTACCGTCGGTCCCACCCTCCCACCATGGATAACCTCTACACCACCCACGACCAATTGGTCAGCCGAGCCGAACACGAGAAACAGCTCGGACAACAAGGGCAGGTTGTTTGGTTCTACGGACTGAGTGGCTCGGGCAAGACCACCATCGCGGCGGCCCTCCAACGCTCACTGCACGACCGGGGCCGCTACGTGGTCGTCCTGGACGGGGATAATGTCCGCAGTGGGTTGAACAAAAATCTGGGGTTCTCCTACGATGACAGAAAGGAAAACATTCGCCGCATCGCCGAAGTTGCCAAACTACTCGCGCAATCAGGGGCGATTATCCTAGCGAGTTTCAT
>CAKZMS010000108.1 GCA_937128785.1 uncultured Opitutaceae bacterium
GTTTCGTTGCCGTGGATTCTTGTTACTTGATACCTGATATTTGGAACTTCGGAGCATCGCTCCGTTTCATGACCCCGTGGGGTTTCGGACAGGTTTCGTTGCCGCTATCTTGCTACTTGATACCTGAAATTTGGAACTTCGGAGCATCGCTCCGTTTCATGACCCCGGGGCGTGCGGACACGATTCGTTGCCGTGCATTCTTGTTATTTGGGCCCTCGGAGCATCGCTCCGTGGGCCACCCTGCCTCACCGAGATACGTTACCGTGCTGCGCGCTCGTGCAGGAGTTGGGTGAGTTCGGCGACTTTGTCCGGATGTTTTTGCGCGATGTTCTGAGTTTCGCCGGCGGCAGACTCATGATCGTAGAGTTCGGCATAGCCGTCTTCGTGGAGCGTGAAACGGTAGCGGTCAGTTCGCAGGGTGCGTGCTTTGCCGCTGTAACCGAAAGCGGTGTGACCGGAGACGTGGGGGTCCTCCAGCATGGGCCGCAACGAAGTTCCGTGGGTGAATTCCGGTTGGTCGAGTCCGGCGAGGTCGACTAGGGTCGGGAACAGGTCGACGGTTTCGACGACCGCTTCTGATTTTTCTCCGGGAGATTTCAGGCCGGGAGCCGAGATGATGAGCGGCGAGCGCAGGCCCTCTTCGAACAGGTTGTGTTTTCCCCAGATGGCATGCTCGCCGAGGTTCCAGCCGTGGTCGCCCCAAAGCACGACGATGGTGTTTTCGGCGGCGCCGGTTTCCTCCAGCTTCGCGAGAATCTCACCGACGTGATGATCGACGTAGCTTACACAGGCAGCGTAGTGGCGCCGCACCTCGTCGGCGTAGTCGGCATCCTCCCGCGGGTCGCGGCCGTAGTGGTGGTATTGATTCATGAATTCCCCGGAGCCGTGCCACGTGCTGCGCCAATCGGGTTTTTGGGGATGGGGGATAGGGGGCAGTTCGATCTCCTTGTAGGGATCCATGTAGCGCTGCGGAGAGCCGAAGGGCAGGTGGGGTTTGATGAGTCCGATGGCGAGGAAGAAGGGGGTGTGCGAGCTGGCCAGGTTCTCGAGTTGTTCAAGGCCGGCGTCGGCGATCAAACCATCATGTTGGTCGGTGTCGTGGTCGCCCTCGCTCTGGAAGGCATCCATTTTGTTCTCTGAGAAGGAACCGATGGGTTTGATCTCGCCATGGGCAAGCGCGTGCATGGCGCCGCGCGGGTGTTTCCACTGGCCGGTGGGCATGAGCTGGCGGTCCCAGGCGCCGGGAAGTTCGAGTTCGTTTTGGTCATACCAGTCCTCGCCGCCCCAACCGCCGGGATGGTGGGAGACCTTGCCGACGGACACGGTCTTGTAGCCGTGTTGGCGAAACCACTTGGGCATGCTGGGCGGCACGGAGGTGTCGGGCTGGGCCATTGCTTTGGCCCGAGCGAAGAGGGCTTGGTTGCCGTAGGGGCCGTATTGCCCGGTGAGCATGGTGTAGCGCGAGGCGCCGCAGGTGGGGGCGTTGACGTAGTGGCGATGAAACGCCCGGCCGGAAGCAGCGAGCCGATCGATGTTGGGCGACTGAATGTAATCGACGCCAAACGACTTCAGTTCCGGACGCAGATCATCCACGCAGATCAGCAGCACGTTGGGTGGCGAAGCGGAGGCTCCTAACGCGCTGAGGCATATCGCAGAGATGAAATTAGGGAGACGTTTCATGATCGGGGAGCAAGGGGAGGGGTGGGATCGGAAGAAAAGGGGAGTTCACGGGAGATGGAAAGCGTCAGGTTCAGCTGGACCGTTCCAAATGTGGGATGGCTTTTGACTTAGAGCCGCTTTCACCGCCTTGGTTTTGGCGTGGATTCCATCACCCAAGCCGCCCTCGGCACTGCGGTAAGTTACGCCTGCTGGTCCAAGCCACTGGGGCGGAAGGCGCTGCCGTATGGGTTCGCGTTGGGGACCTTGCCGGATCTGGACATCGTGGCCTATCCGTTGCTCGACGAGGTGCAGCAGCTCTACTGGCACCGCGGGGACTCGCATTCGATTTGGTTCATCGTCTTCGGATCCCTGCTCACGGCTTGGTTGCTGCGACGGCTGCCTTTAACGCGGGAGTTGTCCACGAACCAGGCCGGCTGGGGGGTGTTTGCAATCTACGTGACGCACGTGCTCATCGATGTGTTTACGGTTTATGGCACCCAACTCCTGGCGCCGATTTCCCGACACGGGTTTGGCACCAACAACCTGTTTATCATCGATCCGCTGTTCACCGCGCCGCTCCTTTTGGGGATTCTCGGCGCGCTGGTCTGGCCGGGAGAAAAGATGCGCGTCAGGCTCAACGCCTTGGGGTTAGCGGCGGCGACCCTCTACACGGGCTGGTCGTTTGTGGCGCAAGGAGTCGCGAGTCGGAATTTTGCGGCGGCGCTGGCCGCGCATTTGCGGGCCAACCCGGATCTGCCGCTGGCCGATGTGGCCTATACGCTGAAGGAAGGCCGCCGGGCGTTTGACAAGCGCCGGGTGCTGGTGGCGGAAACCGCCGCGGAGGCCGCCGAACTGCTGGAACAGGGTGACCCACGGCAGGTCTTTACCCACGACCGGCTGGGGGCCGCGCCCGATACGGTGTTCAT
>CAKZMS010000109.1 GCA_937128785.1 uncultured Opitutaceae bacterium
CCGAGTGGCGCCAAGTGAGACCGCCGTCATCCGGGTTCTTCGGGTGGGTGCTGGTGAGGCGCGGCGACAGGCGGGTCTGCACGGCGACGGCCCAATACAGCCGACCATTTTCATCCTGCACCATCGCGCCGCGGTTGTAGGCGGGGGCGGGCTCGCCAAAGACGTTCTGGGACACGCTGCTGCTTACCGCCGGCGGAATGATGGCATCGCTCCACGTATTGCCACCGTCCTCGGATTTCACGAGATAGCCGCCCATGAACACGAAGTTGTCGTGGCGCAGACTGTCCGTGAAACTCTCTTTCACTTCATCCTTCACGCGGGACCAGCCGTAGCTGGAGACCAAAATGGAACCGTCGTTGAGTTGGTTCATGCAGGGATCCTGCGAACCACCGTAGGGATGAGCGAAAATCAGTTCGGGATCCTGCGTCCAGGTTTCGCCGTCGTCTGTCGATCGCACGAGCACGAGGTAGCTGTTGGGATCGACGTGGTTGTTGGAGGTTTCGCCGAACACGCGGCGGTCGGGAGCCCGCCGGAAGGCGACCAGCAGTTCGCCATCGGGCCGGGTGACCACGGAGGGAAAGGCGGCATAGAAAGCCGGATCGTGGTAAATCATCAGGTCCTTGACCTTGGTCACGCCGCCGCTGGCGAAAGCGGGGAGTGCCGCGGCGAAGGCACTGAGCAAACCGAAGGTGTTTCGAAGGGAGGCGAAGGAACAGAGTTTCATGAGGGTAAGGGGTAGGGAGATGGAACTAGAGTTCAGTGATACCGCAGCGAGCGGCCCATGCCCACCATGCCTGTTTGAGGCGATCAACCGTGGTGGGGTGCGCCGGAGCGATGTTGTGATTTTCGGAACGGTCAGTGGCGAGATCGTAGAGTTCCCAATCCTTTTGGGCCACATTGTAGATGAGTTTTAGGCTGCCTTCGCGCCACGCGTAATTGCCAAACAACGCCCAACCCAGTTGAGGAGAGGGGCGGGTTTCGCCGTGGAAGATGGGCAGGAGACTTTGGCCCTCAAATACGTCAGCGCTCGGGCCGGTGCCGGCGATATCAAGCAGGGTAGGGAGGAAATCCACCACATGCCCGGGTTGATGAGTGATTTCGCCGGAGGTGATTTTTGCCGGCCATTTCACGATCATCGGGGTGGCGATGCCACCTTCGTAGACCCATACCTTGTGGCGCCGAAAGGGCGCGTTCTGCACCCAGCCCCATGTCTTGCCGACAAACTCGTAACCGCGAGGATCGCCCACCGGAATGTTGGCATTGTAGGCTTCGAAGTCAGCTTCGCTTTCTTCCGTCGGCCAGCTGGCACAGCCGCCATTGTCGGAAAGAAAAATCACGACGGTATTGTCGGCTTGGCCGGTCGCCTCCAGCGCGGCGAGGACGCGACCAATTCCTTGGTCCATGCGATCGACCATGGCGGCATAGACTTCCATCCGCTCGGCTTCCCGGGCTCTGCCGGGAGCATCGAGATAAGCCCAATCGGTCGCCCCGTAGTCGTAGCGAAAATCACTGGAGCGAGCTTCGGGCGCCGACAATTCCACGGTCGCCGAATCGAACAGCCCAAGTTTTTGTTGGCGGATGTGGCGCGCTCGGCGGGTGGCTCCATATCCGCCGTCATACTTTCCCCGGTAACGGGCGATATCCTCAGGCAAGGCGTGGAG
>CAKZMS010000110.1 GCA_937128785.1 uncultured Opitutaceae bacterium
CAGGCTGGCGCGCACATCCACCAATCCGGGGATTTCGCTGAGTCGCGACTCGGCGGTCCGAGCAAGGTTTTTGAGTTCTTCCAACTGGAAGCCGCGGACCTCCACTTCTACCGGGCTCTTGAACGAAAACAACGCCGGGTAACTGACCTCCATGTCCAACTCCCGGAAGTCGGCGAATTGGTTGCGCACGCGATCGATCACGGCGGCCTCGACGGCGATGCCGGAGTCGGGTTGGAGGCGCACGGTCACGCGGGCGGTGTGTTCCCCGGCCTCGGCGACGCGGGTGGCGTTGTCCTCGGCGCCCGCAGTGACGGCGGTCATGCTGACATTCGAGTCGGCCAACAAATGGTCCTCGATGACCCGGGCGACCTCGTAGGTGCGCTCGATGGGGGTGCCTACGGGTAGGGTGACGTCCAAATTGAATTCGCCCTGATTGACCTGCGGGATCAGCTCCCGGCCGAGTCGGGGCAGCAGCACCATCCAGCAAGCGGCAAACAGCGCCAAGGCCACACCGATCACCGACCAGCGGTTGCGCAGAGCTGCGCGCAGCACGACGGGATAAGCATCCTGGAGCAACCCGAAGGCCCGGTTAAATCCCGCCAGCACCGGCAGAAACAAAGGCGTAAAGATAAGATGGATACAACGGACGGCGACGATCACGGCGGCGGCGAGATTCAACAGGGCCACCTGCACGGTCACGCTGATGAGCTTCACTACCAGGCTGAAGACACTGCGGATAATCCAGAACGGCACCGCCACGAGCCAGCAGAGTGAGCGGAGGATTCGACCAAACCAGCCGGCGCGGCCTCCGGTCCATCCGGCCAATCGACTCATGCCGCCACCGAAGTCAGGCGCGGTGTTAACCGTCAGTAGTCCTGCCCAAACTTTGCTACCATCGAGTCGCCCCAGCCGATCGGCGGCCATGAAATCGCTGACGCGTTGCCAAAGGTTGGGCGACTTGCGACGACCGATCAGCCAAAGCAGCGGGGACAACACGATGACGGGCAGTGAGAGGGCCAGCTTGAGGATCACCACCAGCAGCACGGCGACAGACAGGAAACCCCGGGCGGCCACGTAGCCGATGCTCGTGCCGGCGGCCGCAAAACGGGTGAACCAGGAGGCGCCGGCTTCACTGGTCGGATACTGCAGGAACGGGCGGTCGGATTTGTCTCCGGT
Source organism: uncultured Opitutaceae bacterium (assembly GCA_937128785.1). GTDB lineage: Bacteria > Verrucomicrobiota > Verrucomicrobiia > Opitutales > Opitutaceae > Actomonas. The sequence continues at coordinate 1,177 of CAKZMS010000110.1, forward strand.
GAAAGCCGCCGCGGAGGCGGTGAAGTCGCGCGAAGCGAGCATGGGGATGAAGAACAGCGCCGCTGCCAGCGAGGCCAGCAGCGAGAATACGACGGTCAGCGCCATGTCGCCGAACACCTGCCCAGCGACGCCCTCCACAAATACGAGGGGGAAGAACACGGCGACGGTCGTAGCCGTCGAGGCGGTCACGGCCATGCCGACTTCACTCACGCCCCGAACGACGGCGGCACCGAGCGGATCGCCTTCTTCGCGACATCGGAAAATCGATTCAAGCACGACGATGGCGTTGTCCACCAACATGCCGACACCCAGCGCCAGTCCGCCCAGCGAGATGATGTTGAGGGATACATCGCTGATGAACATCGGCGCAAACGTCGCGACAATGGAAATGGGGATGCAGATGCCGATGATGACCGTCTGGCCCAGATTGCGCAGGAAAACGAAGAGCACGGTGACGGCGATGAACGCGCCGAAGATGGCGTTGTTCTTCACCTCATCAATGGAGTTGCGGATGAAGATGGATTGGTCGGCCAGCGTCTGGATCGAGGCCTCCTCGGGCAGTTGAAACTCGAGGTAATCCGTCATCTGCAGGAACCGCATGACGCGTTGCGCTTCCTCCCGACGGGCTTGGCCGAAGTCACCGCCACGACCGCGACCCTCACCTCCGCCCTTGGCTTCGGTTTTGGGCTCCTCGGCTTTTTTCTCGGGTGCCGGGGGAGGGCTCTTAGAGCCGGGCGGCAGTTCGTTGGCCACGTAGGCTTGTTGCTCGGGCGTGCCGTAGATGGCGGCGGTCACCCGTCGCGCGACTTCCACGATA
>CAKZMS010000111.1 GCA_937128785.1 uncultured Opitutaceae bacterium
TGGTTTCGTCCACCAAGCGGTTCTTCCAAACCAAATCCAAGGAGTTCATCGCCTGGACCGATTCCCGCATGGAGGCCCTGCGCGACTGGGTCCAGCGGCCTTGGGACCTGCAGAGGATCGGCTTCATCGGCGCCTTGCTATTCGTCGGTGGCGGCCTCGCCTGGCTGTGGCGACAACTCGGCTCCCGTTGGTGGATGCAAGTGCGTCGCCGCACCCGCCGGAGCCATGATCAAGATCCCGTGCGGCGGGAAGCCGCCAAATGGCTGCGGAAAGGCAACCGGCAGACCGATTTCCATTGGCCCGATGAAATCGAAGGAAAACTGCTGCGCCTGAGATTTGGCGACTCAGACACCTGGCCGGATCCGTTGAGCGTGTTTCGAACCGCCCGCACGACGTTGAAGTCCAGTCGCTTACGCTGATCGGTCGGGCATGATTGCCAGCGGGGCGAAAATCTCTTAAGCTGCACTCAGAATTCATCAAAGGATCGATATGAAAAACCTCGCTTCACCTCGTTTATTTTTGGCGGCGGTCATTGTGGCTGGATTGACCGGGTTTCTTTCGGCCGCCGTCCCCGCCGATCAACCGTTCCGGGTAACAGTCGAACCACGGTTTCCGTATTCCTTGGCCAATGACGGGGTGACCAGCGGGACAGCCACCTACCTGATCGTGGTGGACAACCAGGGCATCCTGCGGGACCACCTGCTGGTTTCCGCCAGCCATCGTCTATTTGGCGAGGCGGTGGGCAGTGTGCTGCCGGAGTGGGAATACTACCCCGTCGAAATCGACGGCGAGCGCGTCAACGCCAAGCACCGGGTGACCGTGAATTTCGAAGGCGGCGGCACCTTCGTGGTCGGTTGGGACAGCCCCGACCGCATCATCGACTCCCGCCTCTCCGCTGAAGCGCGCGGGTTGAACGACGAGGAATATCAGATCGCCCAACTCGATCAACTCGATGCTCTGCCGGAGCCCCTTCAAGTCGCCCAACCCACGCTTCCCGCTCCTGATTTGGTTCCGCCCGAAGGCCTCCGCGTGGTCTACCACTTCTTTATCGATGAGGAGGGCCGCGTGCGCATCCCGTGGTTGGATGAACAAAAGCTCCAGCACGTGGATGACTCCATTCTCGATGCGACTTACGACGCGTTGATGCAGTGGGAATTCACCCCGCCAAAAATCAACGGTCGCCCGGTCATCGTGCGGGCTTCCCAACCGTTTGTTTTTCTCGGCGAGGCTGAGTCCTTGGTCGATACAGACTAGCCGACGACCCGGTCGAACGCCTTCGCCAGGTCAACATCCTTCGCGGTGATCTTACCGTCCGCGGAGTGGGTATTGAGCGACACCTGCACCCGATTATAGACATTGGTCCATTCGGGGTGATGGTTCCGCTGTTCGGCTTCGAAGCCCGCCCGCACCATGAAGGCCATGGCCGCTCGAAAGTCGGAGAACGCAAACGTCCGCTGCAACCGATCCTCCGCCCGCTGCCAATCCGGTAAATCTTCGAGGGCTGCTACAATCTGATCATCATCCAATGGTTGGTCGCTCATGCTGACACACTATGCGTGCTCGGCCCGATCGGTCAAAACCCGGCCGCAATTCGTCCGCTCCCCTCCCCGCGGTTGCGTCCTTGTCAAAGTGCCTCTCGCCTTGCTTACTTCGGCCCTTCACCGCATGGCCGACCCTACCTTCGCACACGTCCCTCGCCACGTTGCCATCATCATGGATGGAAACGGCCGCTGGGCCCAACAACGTGGACTACCCCGGGTGGAGGGTCACCGCCGCGGGGTCGAAACCGTCCGCAAGACCATCGAAACGGCCCGCGACTTTGGCATCGAATACCTGACGCTCTACGCTTTTTCGGTGGAAAACTGGCGACGACCGGAGGATGAGGTCGGGGCTTTGATGAACCTGCTGGAGTATTTCCTGAAAAAGGAAACCAAGACCCTCATCAAAAACCGCGTCCGACTGCGCACCATCGGCCGTACGCAGGATCTGCCTGCCAAAGTCCGCCGCGAACTCGACCGCACGATCGAGGCGACCGCCGATTTCACCGAACACACCTTGGTCCTCGCCTTGAACTATGGCTCCCGAACGGAAGTGGTGGATGCCGCCCAGTCCTTTGCCGCGGCCGTGCAGTCCGGAGAGATTTCCCCCGACGACAAATCATGGGAAGCCTTCGCCCGTCGACTCTACACCCACGACATTCCTGACCCGGATTTGGTGATCCGAACCTCGGGAGAAACCCGCGTGAGCAACTTCCTGCTGCTGCAGGCCGCTTACGCCGAGTTTGTGTTTCTGCCCTCGTTCTGGCCCGACTTCAGTCGGGATGAGTTCGCGCAGGCCATCGAGGAATTCAACCGGCGGGAGCGCCGTTTCGGTCGCACCGGCGACCAACTCACGGCGGCGGCGGCACCGGTCAGCGGGGCCAGCTGAACTCTGACACCCATCTCTTTCCTCCGGTAAACTTCTTCTCCTTTGGCCTCCCGCATCTTCAGCACTGTTCTCCTTTGGGCCGCCGTGGCGGGCTGCGTCGTTTTTCTCGGATCCACCGGCGCAGTTTGGCTGATCAGCCTGATCGCAGTGCTCACCCTGTGGGAATTCTTCAAACTGATCCGTCGGCTCGGCATCGAACCGTTTGATCGGGTGGGCATGGGGGCGGGCGCCGTGATTTGCCTCGGCCCCCTCTATCTGGAGCCCTACGGGATTACCACCGGTCCCCTGCTGGCCCTGGCCGCAACCGTGTTTGCCG
>CAKZMS010000112.1 GCA_937128785.1 uncultured Opitutaceae bacterium
AAGGTCTCCGCCTTCCTCGGTTTGATTGAGCCGTTTGGCATCACCGAGCTCGCCCGCACGGGCCAACTGGCCCTGACCCGCTAAGATTTTACTCAACCCCCACCCACATAACCATGCCAGCCAAAGTATATACCGACAAAGACGCCGATTTGAGCGTCCTTAAAGACAAGACCATCGCCGTGATCGGCTACGGATCCCAAGGTCACGCTCACGCGTTGAACCTCAAGGATTCGGGCGTGAACGTAATCATTGGTCTCTACAAGGGCTCCAAGTCCGCCGCGGTCGCCAAGAAGCAGGGCTTCAAGGTCTACCTGACGGCCGAAGCCGTGAAGCGCGCCGACGTCATCATGGTGGCGTTGCCCGACATGGTGCAGGCCGACGTCTACAAAGCTGACATCGCGCCCCACCTCGAAAAGGGCAAGACGCTCCTCTTCTCCCACGGTTTGGCCGTGCACTTCGATCTGATCAAGCTGCCCGAAGAGGTCGACTGCATCATGGTTGCTCCCAAGGGCCCCGGTCACATGGTTCGCCGACTCTATCAAGAGGGCAAAGGCATGCCGGCGCTCATCGCGGTTTACCAAAACAAGTCCCGCAAGGCCAAGAAGACCGCTCTCGCCTGGGCCAAGGGCATCGGCTCAACCCGCGCCGGTGTGCTCCAGACGACTTTCAAGGAAGAGACCGAGACCGACCTGTTCGGTGAGCAAGCCGTGCTCTGCGGCGGTGCTTCCGCTCTCGTGCAGGCTGGATTCGAGACTTTGGTCGAGGCCGGCTATCAGCCCGAGATGGCTTATTTCGAATGTCTCCACGAGCTGAAGCTCATCTGCGATTTGATGTATGAGTCCGGTATTGCCGGCATGCGCTTCTCGATCTCGGAAACGGCCAAGTATGGCGACATCACCCGTGGTCCTCGCGTCATCAACAAAGCGACCAAGGTGGAGATGAAGAAGATCCTCGACGAGATCCAGACCGGCAAGTTCACCAAGCAGTGGGTGCGCGAGCACAAGGGCGGCTTGAAGAAATACAACAAGCTCCTGAAGGCCGGTGAAAAGCACCAGATCGAGAAGACCGGTGCCCGCCTGCGTTCGATGATGCCTTGGATGGCCAAGAAGAACATCAAGGGCGTTTCGGCCAGCTACTGATCTGTCGTAAGCGTTTTTCAGCCACGACCCGGCAGCGAGGAAACTTGCTGAGGGTCGTGGCTTCTTCTTTTCTGGATGCTTCCGTCCCTCTGCCTGATGAACAAAATCACCATCGCCACCCGTCAGAGTCCGCTCGCCATGGCGCAAACCCACCAGGTTGCCGCCCATTTGCAGGCAGCGACAGGGGCGGAGATCGAGCTTCTGACCATGACAACGACGGGCGACCGACAAACGGCGTGGTCCTTGGAGAAACGGGGCGGCTAGGGGCTTTTCACCAGAGTGCTGGAGGATGCTTTACTGGAGGGCAGGGCGGATATCGCCGTCCATAGTGCGAAGGACTTGCCGGGAGATCAGCCGACGGGACTCACCGTCGCCGGTTACATGCCGCGAGTGGATCCACGCGATGTGCTGGTGGTGCGAAAGGGCGTGGAAACTCCCACTACGGTCGCCACCGGCAGTCCCCGTCGTCGACTCCAACTCGCCATGCTTTACCCGGACGCGGAATTTTCCGAAATCCGTGGTAATGTAGACACCCGACTCCGGAAGATCGCCCAGGATCAGGTGGCGGATGCCACCGTGCTCGCCGCGGCGGGTCTCGGCAGACTGGGGATCGGTGAATGGAAAGAGGCGGAATTTCGCGTTTTGGGCTTCGAAACCATGGTTCCAGCGGTTGGTCAGGCTGCCATTGCGATTCAGTCACGCATAAATTGTCCGGAGTTACTGAAAACGTGTTGGGATAGATCCACGCATGAAGCGGTTTCACTGGAGCGAGCGTTCCAAACGATGCTAGGTGGCGGATGTCACACCGCTTTGGGGGTTCATGTCTCTGGCGACAGTCTTTGGTTCTTTCATGACCAGATAGGGTTACGCAGCCTCCCGATCACTCGGGCTGACATACTGTCTCCGCTGGATACGGCAGAGCGGGAGCTGAAACGCATGGGTTTTGCGTTAAAAAGCACCTGATTTGTGAAAATTTCATAAGAAACTCGAAGTCTTTATGCTAAAATAGGGTTATTTCCCTAGACAAGATAGGCCTAGTCGCTTTTGATTTTCATTAAGCCCGTAAGCCTATGCGTTTTCCTAGTCGTCTCCTTACCTGCCTCGCGTTTGCGATTCTCGGAACTTCAGTGTTTGCCGCCACCAGAGCGCCGGTCGTTGGCTACTTCGAGGACTATGAGAACATCGGAGGACCTTCGCCCATTTATCATTTCCACATCGTGAATATCAGGGCACCGAGAAACCTTCCCAACGGTGAGGTTTTCTCCCCCGACATTAATTGGATCGTCGAAAGCAGGCCGGATTCAGTTACAGACGAAGAGGCCTTGGCTCTGGTTGAGCCCTATTTGATTTTGCTGCCGGACGGCGCCTCCACGCCCGTGGTGGATGGTCAGTCATGGAAGGATCTGGGTTACGACTACGACGAAGAAGAGGTCACTGCCTGGTTGGAGGGATTGTTCCCGCCTGACACTGCTCCCATCAATCTATCTGATCAACCGGAGGCGCTCACCTTTGACCAGCCGAACCAAGATAGAACCGTAGGAATTATTTTTCGCAGCACCACCGTCAGCGCGGCCGGGAACTACGGCTATCGACTGTTGCTTAATGGCTGGCCCGGAGAGGCAGAAAATCAGATCATCAACAACGGAACTTTTATAAATGCCACCCTTGGAATGGTAGTAGGAGGTGGTGCTCCGCCGATTCCCGGAATCGCCTCGCCGGAGGAAAATGAGACGTTCACCTATACGGTAGGGAGTGATCCTGTCACCGTGCCGATACTCGTTTCTGCTACGGCGGAAGAAGACTATCCGATCACTGATTTCAAAAGTGAGGTTGGCGGCTTCGGGGATGTGACAGACCAGGCGGTAATCAATGGCCTCAACTCAGGATTTGTGAATGGGTCGATTGATCTGCCCTACACCGTCGCTGGACCATACGATGTGGAAGTGACCGCCACGAATTCGGTCGGCGATGGATTCACCTCCCGCCAATTTAATATCGATCGAGTCGTGCCGCCTCCGACCATCACGATCAATACCCCATCCCAGGGGCAAGTATTCACCTACAACTTGGGTATCGATGACGGGGTGAACATTCCAGTCAGCGTGACGGCAACAACGCTGGAAGACGGCGGTCTCACCGAAGGGATTCAAACTCTCACCGCCAGTATCGGCAGTTCTGCTCTTACCCTAGGGGGTTGGAGCGTTGGGGATCTCAACCCTACCGGAACGATTGACTGGTTTGCGACCGCAGGAACGCATACTCTCAATGCTGCGACCTCAACGGTCCACGGCGAGGCAAACGATGCGGTCACGTTTACGGTTGAGGCTATCTACCCGGAACCAGCTGTGACAATCACTTCTCCGGGAGATGGCGAAACCTTCCAGCGCATTGTGGGTGATCCTGCGACCATCATTCCTTTCGTTATCGATGGTGATATTATTTTTGGAAACATCGAGAATGTTGAGGTTTCGGTTACTGCCGGATCGGGCAACGCGGTTGTCTTCACCGCCAATGTATCCGGCGAAGGCACTTCGGTGATTGATGTGATCGGTGAAATCACCTCTCCCGCTTCCGACACCTACACGATTTCCGCCACCGGGACGAGCGACCAGGGTAAGGCAGCCGCCGAGAGCGGCGGGATTGTCGTGAATGAAATAACCGCGACCCCACCTCCGGTTGGCGTGAGTCTCCCCAACGGCAACAGCT
>CAKZMS010000113.1 GCA_937128785.1 uncultured Opitutaceae bacterium
CGAGGGTGATCGTGAATGGAATGATCTTATTGAGGTTCGGGTAGATTACGCCCTGACCGGCGGACAAGTCATCGAACACGCCGCGGCGATTGAGTTACAACCGGGCGTCTGGATTACCGGTCCGATTGACCGAGTGCATGATGAACAGAACCCGATGAGGGGCCTCGACGTGATCCTGCCGGATGGTGCGCGCAGGCCCGACGATGTCCCGGAAGACATGGCGATGGTGTTTGATACGGTGGAGGGTCTGGTGGTGCTGGCGGGGTGCGGCCATGCGGGCTTGATCAACACGCTGGAGCACGCCCGCAAAACGGTGCGGTCCGATGCGGAGGTGCATGCGGTGGTGGGAGGATTACATTTGGCGAGTGCGACGGATGACACGCTCGATTGGACGGGAGAGAAGTTGAGCCAGTTCGGACTAGAATATTTGCACGGGGGTCATTGCACGGGCATCGCACCGGTGTATCACCTGCGTGATGCCGTGGGTTTGGCCCGGCCCCAGGCGGTGGTGGGCGCGGTCGGTGCGACGTTTGAATTGGGCGCGGGGATCAACCCGCTTTGGATCGCGCGCTAGGCTTCACTCACTCCAGTTCGATCCAGTAGCGGTTGATTTGATGGCCGGACTTCTGGTCGTCGACGGTGTCTTGGTAAACCCCGCCAAGGGCTTCGGTGACTTTGATGGAGGATTTGTTCTTCGGGAAGATCGTGATCAACACCTTGCTGACGCCGAATCCTCGCCGCCGGGTCAATCCGTCTATCGCCGAATTGGCTTCAAAGACGTCGGCGAGGTGCACCTGTTTGTGCGGATGCCCGAAGCGTCCTGAACAACGGTGGGATGCTGACTTAATTCGATGGCTCTGGCGGGGCCACTTGCGCGGCAGCGAGGCGCGCGGTGAGGCGCTCGCGTTGGCTGGCGAGGACCGAGGCGTAGTCGGGATTGCTCGCGAGGTTGGTGAACTGTCCGGGGTCGTTCACCATGTCGTAGAGTTGTTCGGAACCGTCGCGATAGCGCATGTAGGCCCACTCGTGTCCACGAATAGCGGACTCCTGGCGGTGGCCGACGGTGAGGGCCTCGTCGCGCACGGTCGCATCAGGATCGGCGAGGACAGGGGCGAGGCTGCGTCCGAGCACGGCTGCGGGCACGGGCAGGCCCACCAGTTCCAATACCGTGGGGTAAATGTCCACCAGCTCGGCCAACGCGTGCGTGTCGCCCGGCGCGAAACCGGGCGCCGAGATGATGAAGGGCACACGGGTGACCTCTTCGAACAGCGTCTGCTTTTGCCAGAAGAAGTGTTCGCCGAGGTGGTAGCCGTGATCACTGGTAAACACGACGACCGTGGATTCCCGCAGGCCGAGGCGATCGAGCTCCGCCATGATGCGACCGACCTGTTCGTCCATAAAGGTAATGGTCGCGTAGTAGGAGCCCCAGAATGCCTTCTGATTCTCCGGATACTGACCGATCGGGTCATTGTGGCTGGTGACGCCGGTATGGCCCGATTTCGGAATGTCGTCCAAATCGTCCGCTGGATTTTCGGGTAGCTCGATGACCTCGTTCGGGTAGAGGTCGAAGAATTCGGATGGTGCGACATTCGGGTAGTGGGGGCGCACGAATCCGGCGGCGATGAAGAAGGGTTGATCGCTCTCGCTCCGTTCGCGCAGCAGTTCGATCGTCTTGGTGGCGGTCTTGTAATCCGGCTGGTCGGAGCCATCGCCTTCGGATTCGACCGAAACAAACCAACGGTCGCGCATGGCGGTGCTCACCCGATTCTCCGGGTCGGTCGTAGCGATATCGTGGTTATAGAGTGAATACAAGCCGGGGGTGTGGGCCTCGAGGCCGGCCGAGTTGAAGCGCTCGGTCCAGGTCGCGGCCACGTCCTCGCCGTCCGTGCCCGCGATGATGTCGCCGGGAACCTTCATGTGGAAAATCTTGCCGGCCCGGGCGCTGTAGTAGCCGTGGTCGATGAAGTGCTCGCCCATCGTCTTGCCGACGTTGTCCACGTAGCGGCTATACATAAACGATACCCGCGAGGGTCGACAGTAGGTGCCCTGGCAGTAGCCGCGTTTGAAGACCATCCCCTCTTGGGCGAGGCGATCGATGTGGGGGGTCTGCACGACCTTATCGCCGTAGGCGCCCAGCGTGGTGGCCTTGAGATCGTCCGATACTAGGAACAACACGTTTTTGATTTCGGATTCGGCGAAGGCGGAGCCGGCTGTGGCGAGCAGCAGTATCAGAGCGGGAATGAAGCGCATGGTCAGAGGATGGGGGAGGTGGGCCTTGAATTGAGCGTGGGGGCAAGGTGCGGCGCCAGGGATCGAGTTGGAGTCCGATGGACTGAATGGGCAGAGGGGCGAAACCCAAAGCCTTTAATTGCTCGGGGTCCCGCGGCGTGAACTCCAGGGTAGAGGGATCGAAGGTGCCGGGCGGGGAGTCGGCAAACTGATTGTGGGCAAATTCTACTTGGGTATCCTCCTCGGTGGTGAGCCACACGCGGTAGCCCTCGGAGCTGTCGATATTGAGGTAGTAGGGGTCCCAGAAGTCCTCCGGCACGGCGCGACGGCGCACAAACTCCGGGTCGGCGATCAGGTTGTCGCGCAGGGTGGTCACACCGTGGAAGTCGTAGGCCCAGAAGTCGAACGCATCCATCCAGCGTCCGCCCCACGATACATTGCCGGTGATGACGTTGCCCTTGGGCACAGCGGGCTCGTCGGCCAGGAGGGTTTGGAGTCGGGGATAGCGCTCAGAGTAGGGAGGCTGGTCACCACCGGTTTCGGCGAAGCGGTCGAAGAGCCACGGATAGACGCCGTTGAAATAGTAGCTGGCCCAGCCGAGACCGCGGGCGTCAAGGTGGATGGCGGGCTTGCTCTCCACAAACAGGTTGTTGGTGACGGTGTTGTGGCGGCCGCCGCCGATCTGCACGCCACGGCCGGCGCGGTAGAAGATGTTACCGTGGATGGTGAAGCCACTGGAGAAGTCATCGAGATAGACGGCGGTGACTCCGTGCAGCCCGGCACCCTGGAGGTGATGCCAGTAGTTGTAGCGGATGATGTTGCCCTGCCAGGTGTAGTCGCGGCCGGTGTGGATCGCGCCGGCGTCACCGGTCTCGAGGCACACCCGGTGCACCTCGTTGTATTCGATGAGATGATCGTTGCCGCGAAGATACATGGCTTCGAACGGGGCGTCGTGAATGAGGTTGTGGGCGATCACGTGACCGACGCCGTCGATCCTGATGCCGTATTGGCCGGTGCGGAGCCATTGGCTGAAGTGGTGAATGTGATTGTTGTCCACCCGATGGCCGGAAGTGGTGAGGGTCGCGCGATCGCCGCCACTGAGACCGATGGCTCCCCGCGCGAGTTCATGGAAGTCGCAGCTTTGCACGAGATGATCGCTGCCGCCGGTGATGGTGACGGCCTCGCCGCCCAGATTACGCAACGTGCTGCCGATGATACGGCAGTGGGCCCCGTCGGTGATCTGCAGACCTGTGCCCCGGCCGGCTTCGAAGGTGATACCGGTCCACTCCACGTGAGTCGCTTCGTTGAGGTGAACCAGGGGCGTCTCCAACACGGAAAGGGTGAGGGCCCCGGGTTCGAGCGGGGAGGGCGGCAGGAAATAGATCTGCCGCGCGTTGTGGTCGAGATACCACTCGCCGGGCGCGTCCAGTTCCTCGAGCACGTTGATGAAGCGGTAGCGTTGGTTGCGGGTGTAGCCGTAGTTGTGGTGGGGCTCGGCGAGGGTGATCTCCCGGGCGGCGGGGTCGATGTGGTCAACGCGTTGATAGGAGTCGCTCCAGCCCCAGCTCCAGCACCCGTCCAGGGTGATCTGGCCATCGGGACCCCAATCCGCCGGC
>CAKZMS010000114.1 GCA_937128785.1 uncultured Opitutaceae bacterium
GGCGATCAATGCGGTGACGATCAAATCGTTGGCGGCCTTCGCCAAAACCTATTTGAAGCGATCGGCCTGCACCCAGGTCGTGGTGCGCCCGTGAGTGATCTGAAGGATCTCTTCCCGGAGGATGATTTTGGTTTTCGTCTCCCGCTAAGGCGAAGTGCTCCCGCCGATTTTTTTGCGCCGTCCGCCGATGGAGCGGCCATGCTCAGGGAGCGGACAAAGTGGCTCGAGCAAGCGCCGCAGGACTATGCGGTGATGAGCGATGGGGCGCGGGCTGGGTGGAACGAGTTCGCTGAGCTCGCATCGGCATGGTCGGGTGAAACGGTCTCCGCCGATCCGATCCAAGCGGGCCGGCAACTGGAGCCGGACGTCGTCTTACTCAGTCGCGATCGAGATGGGAGGTTCCGGGTTTCCGGTGGGGTGGTGGTATTTCCCAGCCACTGGTCCCTGCCCGAAAAAATCGGACTCACCCTGCTGGAGGTTCACGGCGTCGTCCCGGGCCTCAACGCCGCGATCGGCCCGGCCATCGACAAATACCTGGATAAAATCAAACCGGGCTTCGCTGCCGGTCGCCCCAACTGGGGCCTGGCGGCAACCGATGCCTGGAACCTTCACCCCAGCGTGGATGCACCCAAGCTAGAGGCGGGACTGGGAGCGGACCAAATGTGGCTGCGCGTCGAACGTCAGATTCTTACGCCTCTACCCCAATCCGGCGACATGCTCTTCGGTATTCGTATCGAGCGCATCCGGCTCAACCACGTGCTCAATGATCCTGAGGTCCGGTCGCGTTTTCACCGGACCGTGGCCACGATGCCATCAGAGGTTGCAGCATACAAGGGGCTTACAAATGTCATCGATTCGCTGGTGGAGATGACTGGTTGATCATCATCGACCTCAGCTTGAGAGCCAGGTTGACACGTCTGGCCTCAAGGTAATACCGTATTACTCATGCGAACTTCGATCATACTTGATGATCAACTGGGCCAACAACTTCGTGATGCGGCAAAGGCCGAAGGGAAGAGCCTGAGCGCGTTCCTGGCTGAAGCGGGCAGAGCTAAACTGGGGCAGCCGGATCGATCTGAACTGCCGTCGTTTGAGTTGATCACGTTCGGAGAGGGTGGAGCCCAATCGGGGATCGATCTCGACAAAACCGGCGAGTTAATCGCAGCCGAGGATGAGGCCGAATACGGACGATGAAGCTCTGTGATGTGAACGTGCTCGTTTACGCGCACCGCCCCGATGCCTCGCCTGACCATCAGGCCTACGCCGAGTATGTGAAGTCGATGTGCCGTGACCGGTCTTCATTCGCCATCTCGGAGAATGTGCTGAGTGGGTTTTTGCGGGTCGTTACCAACCACCGTATTTTCAAGGACCCTACTCCGACGGACATAGCGCTGCGATTTTGCCGGAATTTGTTGGGTCGCCCCCAAGCCGTGGTGCTGCGTCCCGGATCCCGAAACTGGGAGATCTTCTCAGATCTTTGTTCGGCGGTTAACGCGCGAGGAAATCTTGTGGCGGATGCCTGGCAGGCGGCACTTGCCATCGAATACGACTGCGAGTGGATCAGCACTGATGGCGACTTCGCCCGATTCCCCAAACTACGCTGGCGGCATCCGCTGGCGTGACCGCCTCACCCCCCGTTCGTCACCCCGCCCGTCCATTTGAGTTTGGTGCGGAGGATGCCAACGTGATCAAAGGAGGCGCGGTGGATGAGTTTCAAGCGATGGGGCGAGGTGCGGATCCGAATTTCGCCGCCCTCGCAGGTGCGCAGGTTGCGTTGACCATCAACCGCGATGGTCACACAGGACTTCGGATCCTCGGGCGCGATGAGCAGGTCCACGTCTTCGCGGAAAATGATCGAGCGGTTGCTCAGGGTGTGAGGACAAATCGGCGTGAGCGCGATCACCTCGGCGCTCGGGTGAATGAGGGGACCACCGGCCGAAAGGTTGTAGGCGGTCGAACCGGTCGGAGAGGTGAGAATCAGGCCGTCGCAGGTATAGCTGGTCACGAACTCGCCGTCGGCCTGCACCTTCAATCGGGTCAGGCGGGAGTGATGTTCGTCTTTGATGACCACATCGTTGAGGGCGAGATCGCTTTGGTCTTCCCCTGAGGTGCATTCCAGCATGACGCGTTCGTCCAAGGTGTATTCACCCCGCAGAAGGGAAGGGAGATACTCCTTGGCTTCGTCCGCGGTGAAAGTTGTGAGGAATCCAAGTGATCCGCGATTCACCCCGATGATTGGGACTCCGGCTTCCGCGGCGATCTTCGAAACTCCCAGCAACGTGCCATCCCCACCAATCACGCAACAGGCATCACAGTCGGCGAGGAAATCAGCGACGACCGGGAAGTCGTGGGTCTCTTTGACCGAGGCTCCGTGGTCCTTCGCGAGCTCCATCAATTCACTCGCCAGCTCAGGGGCCCCGGATTTCTGGGCATTTACGACGAAGGCGATCGAACTGAGGGCGGACATGGCGGTGAAGGAAGTTGGTGGAGAACCAATCAGCGCTGGGCTTCACGCGCAATGGCTTAAAGCATTCGCTCGCGGGGTGGCTCAATCGGTCAGTAGACGCCGGCTGGACTTAAATCGGCCGACTCTGGATGGGCAGCTTGGTGATCGACCCATTCCTGTTCGTGAGGACAGAGCTGGCCCTGATAGCGCAGCCCGCCGTGGGAGAAATTGATGCTCATGGCCACCTCATCGCCGGCTTCCACCCAGTGGGGCGTGAGCATGGCGTTCCAGATTACCGAGCCTGATGCCATCTGGTAGCAGAGGGTGTCGGCCTCAGTGAGTTCCGCGGGCTTTGTGACGTGTGGCCCCTTCGCGTTCATGCGCAGTGCCTGCGGTGCCCAGCGTTGGGGGTCCTGCAGTCCGCAGAATTGCTTGGTCCCGTAGATTTGCCAGGCCACGACATGGGATAGGTCCATGTGGTAGTTGGTTGCGCAGTTTTTTCCGCTGATGAAAATGATGGGGTAGCAACGCTCGAAAGTGAAACCGCCCTCGTGCAGGGCCGCTTGCCAGGGCTCCAGCACTTGCTCCTGAAATCCGTGCAGGAACTTCCCCGGGGCGTCGAACCGCGAAAGCTTGAAGTGAGCGAGGGCGAACGGACCGGCCATCGCATCCGCGACGGTTTTGGCCCGGAACTCAGCCGCGAAGTCTTCGAGCGCGAGACTGCTGCCGCGGGCGCCGGTGGTGATCCGCGTCAATTCATCTTCGCGTAGCTCGGCGATCACCCGCTCCAGCGCCGGCACCTCAAAATCAAACGGAGCACATTCGCCGGTCATCCGGAAATTGTGCAGTCCGGCCCAGCGCTGCTGAAACTCACTCCAGGTGCTGACGGAGAAAGGCTGGATGAGCTCAGGCATGGAAGTCACCAAGATGAGTTTTGGCGCAAAGACAACATCCGGCCCCTGGGAACGCCGAGCTCCCGCTCGGCATTGCGGAGGAGTGGGTCGAGCGGGAGCTCGGCGTTCCCCGCGCACTGTTTTGCTGTGCCGTGGATCGGAAAGTGACGGTCCGCTCCCCATGTGATCTCAGGTAATTTTTCAGCTGTTTCGATTTTGGGATTTTTCCTTCCCGGCACCGTGAAGAAACGGCGTCGGGTATGGCGGATTAAAAAACATGAATATTTTAAACCATTGTAGGTTAATTGATTAAAGATTCATACGGGAAGTTGGCACGCGAGATGCAAAAAAGAAAAACGAATCTCAACCACAATTCAGAAACTTCCAACAAAACGAACATCATGAAAACTTCCCTCATCCTCTTCGCCACTGCTACCGCGGTTCCTTTCATCACTCTCGTTGGCCTCAGCGGCCTCGGTGCATTCAGCATCATGACGGCCCTGAGCGTCACCGCGATGATCAGCCTTGATTACGACAACAGCCGTGACCTTGGGTATGCCGTTAAGACGGCATCCGCTACGCCCGCGGCCAAGTCGGTTGCCGAGACTCACCCGCTGGCCGCCTAAGTGGAAAACCTTAACTTCGACGCAGGCCCATCAGAAATTCACGATTTCCGTCGGTGCCCACGATGGGTGAATCCATCGTTCCGATGACCTCGGCGCTACACAGCTCCTGCTGAGCAAACGCGACGAGGTCATCTCGAATCTGCTCCTGAAGGATGGCGTCCCGGATGATGCCCTGACCCTTGTCGACCGCCGCTTTGCCGGCTTCGAACTGCGGTTTGATCAGAGCAATCAAGATACCACCGGCCTTTACCAATGGCCACACGGCGGGCAGAACTTTTCTTAAGGATATAAAGGAGAGGTCCATCACCACCGCGTCGTAGGCAGCGCGAGGAAGATCTTCGGCCCGGACCGAGCGGGCATTGATCTTCTCGATGTTGGTGACGCGCGAATCGCCCAGCAACTTGGCGTGCAGTTGGGCTCGGCCCACATCGATGCAGACCGCCGAGGCGGCGCCGGCCTGCAATGCACAATCCGTGAAACCTCCGGTGGAAGCGCCCACGTCCAGAATGTCTGCTCCCGTTAAGTCCACGGGAAATTTGTCGAGGAACCCTTGGAGTTTCTCGCCTCCGCGGCTGACGAAGCGGGGCGGTTGCTCGACGATGAGCTCAATGTCGTTGGGATAGACCTTGCCGGGTTTGTCCAAACGCTCGGTGCCGCGCAGGACGCGCCCGCTCATGATCAGAGCCTTGGCCTGCGACCGCGAAGCCGCGAGTTCGCGCTCCACCAGAATCTCATCGAGTCGACGTTTCATGCAGTTGTGGAAGGAGGCGGTGGTTGAGCGTAGCGCCGTGCTTCAGCCGGCTTTGCTGAGTGCCGGCTGAAGCACGGCACTACGGCTGGGTGCACTGGAAT
>CAKZMS010000115.1 GCA_937128785.1 uncultured Opitutaceae bacterium
AGTTATCCGCTGTTTCAGAATCACGATTTCTTTGCGGGGGGTTGGCCGCTCAAGCAGGCGGGACTCACCGAGATGGACTACCAAAAGGTGACATGCCCCATGGCCGAAGCGGTGCTGGCGGACTGCATGACGATGGTGCTCAATGAGGCCGTGCCGGTTAAGTATATCGACGGCGTCATCGAAGCCGTGCACAAAGTGTGGGCGGCTTACCAAGCTTAGGTTGATGACCGACGCCCGACGACGCCTCGGGCAATCGTTTTAAACATGCCACGACCAAAATCCATTTTTGCTCACTTGGGTGCTGCTCAGCGGGAGGTGTTTCTTCCCCCGGATATCGAAGGGGAGATGAAAACACTCACCGACGATTACGACTGGCAGGAACTGCCGGTTGGTTCGGCGGAAGCGTTTGCCGAGGAACTCATGAAACGGGATCCTGAGATCCTGGTGGGAGGGTGGGCGACGCCGAGACTCCCGGATCAGCTGCCGCCGAGTCTGCGCTACGTGCTCTATGTTTCCGGTTCGGTGAAGAACATCGTGAGTCGCAAGCACCTGGAAGAAGGTTTGGTCATCACGAACTGGGGTAACTCCATTTCCCGGATCGTGGCGGAGGCGGCCTTGATGCATATTCTCAACTGTCTGCGCACCACCAACCACTGGTCGTTGCACATGCACGTGACCAAGGGGTGGAACGAAAACCCACCGTTGGCGTGGTCGTTGTATGACCGCCCCGTGGGAATCTATGGTTTTGGATTCATCGCGCGTTTCCTCAGCAAACTGCTCCACCCCTTCAACGCGCCGGTCACCACCTACGCTCCGGGGGTGCCCGATGACGTATTGGCCGAACATGGGGTGAAACGGGCGGACAATTTGGAGACGTTGTTTGAGCAGAACCCGGTCGTCGTGAATCTGGCCCCGCTCACCGCCGAAACCACGGACACCATCAAACGCGAACACCTCATGGCTTTGCCGGAGGGTGAAGGCGTATTGGTGAGTGTGGGGCGTGGTCCGGTGATCAACGAAGCGGATTTGATCGAGGTCGCGAAATCAGGCCGCATTCAAATGGCGCTCGATGTATTTCATGAAGAGCCGTTGCCGGCTGATTCGCCGCTGAGGGGTTTGCCCAATGTCATGCTGACCCCGCACCGGGCGGGACCGACGCAGGATCGGATGCGCGATGCAGGCGAGTTCGCGCTGAATAATTTGCGACGGTATGTGAACGACGAGGCGTTGTTGGCCGTGGTCACGCCCGAGATTTACGACGCATCGACGTAGGAGGGAGCGGGCGTTCGGACGGGAGAAGGGGGCAGGTCGGAAAACGTAACTCCGTTGCGCTACGTCTACGTTTTGACGACATGACCCCATGGGCGGCGGTCCGTCCTGGTAGCGGAAAGTTCAGGACGCGAAACGGGGTCACGTTGTCAAGCGGAGCAATGCTCCGAAGGTCCAAGTCACAAGTGCCAATTATCAAGAAACCAGAGACGAACCTGCCCGCAGCGGGCGTGAAAAGGGGGCGGGTTTGCGCCTACCCGTCGAGCAGTTCGGCGTGCACGGCCTTTAGTGATTCGGCGATGTGATCGGCGTCGCGGGCGGTGTAGTGCCAGCCGATGGGGAGGGCAATGAAGCGCCTGGTCAGATCTTCCGTAACGGGGAAATCTTCGGGGCGATAGCCCGGACTGGGCCAGGGTTTGAGATCACGGAAGGGAGAGGCGGCGGGGTGATGGGAACGACCGGTCAGCACGTTCTCGCGATGATACTGCGGATAGGTGCCGGTGCGCGGTTGGCAGTTTACCTGACGATCATGCAGCGCGGCTTGGAAGGGTTTCACCAGCTCCGGATCCTGCAGGAAGAAGTAGAGTTCGAATCCAAAATCGCCTGCCGGATCGGGAATGGTCCGCCAGGAGAGGCCGGCCAGTTCACCGACTTGGGACCGGATCCTTTGTTGAATCTCGCGGCAGTGAGTCTTGATCTTATCGACCTTGCGCATCTGCACCAAGGCGACAGCCGCGGTGAGCTCGGACATGCGAAAGTTTGAGCCGGAAAAGGCCGGCTCATTGGGCGGGGTGATCTCGTGATGATGGGGACGGTATTGGCCGAGATCGGCCATGCGCACGGCGCGTTCGTAGGTGCGGATGTCGCGGGTGACGATCATGCCGCCCTCGCCGGCGGTCATGGGTTTGTTGTGTTGAAAACTGTAGATGGCCACATCCCCCCAGGCCCCCACCGGGCGACCGTGGTAGCGGGTGCCGGGTGCCTCGGCACAGTCTTCGAGCACAAACAAACCGCGGCGATGCGCGGCGTTGATGATACCCTCCAGATCGGCGGCCACGCCCTGGTAGTGGACCACCAGGACGGCGCGGGTTTTCGGAGTGGTGAGTCGCTGGATTTCGGAGGGTGCGATGCAGAGGGTCTCATCGATTTCGGCGAGTACCGGTAGAGCGCCGAGCCGAACGATGGCGGTGACGCAGGAGAGCCAGCTCCAGGCGGGCACGATGACCTCGTCACCCGGACCTACCGAAATGGCGGCCAGGGCGGTTTCGAGCGCGGTGGTGCCACTCGAGACGGCGATCGCGTAGTCGCTGCCGACCCACTGGGCGAATTCAGTTTCAAGGTTGGCCACGCGCTGGGGCGGGTTGGCGGGATCGTCGCCGTAATAGCGGAACAGGTTCTTGCTACGCAGAACCTCGACGGCGGCGGTTTCCTCCAGTTCGTCGAGCGCGGCAGAGCCCAGTCCCAATTTGGGTCTGACGTAGGTTGTGGTTGCCGAATTCATGATGGGATTACGTTGGGGTGGGGGGAGCTGAAAGCGCGGCGATCAAATCGCTTTGATGAAAGACGAAACCGAATTCCACGGCGACGCGCCACAGGGCTTGATGGTATTCCTGACGGGTGTCGTTGGTGGCTTCGTTTTCAACCGCCACGGTGGCTTCCGCCACAGTCGAGCAGAGATAGCCGTAGCGTTTCATATCCACCATGCCCCCGGGCGACATCAGCAGGCACCAATTAAGGGCGAAGCCCACGTAGATCAGGTGATTGATGCCGCGTGACTGACAGGCGGCGTGCAGGTCGGTCGAGGTCTCAGCGGTGACTTCGCCGGGCAACGGTTGTGCCTCGGGGGCAATATCCCGCGACTCCCAGCCTGCGGAGACGTCGGCTTGATTGAGCGCTCCGGGAAAAACGTGATCGCGGCGGAATTCGCGCAGGTGTTGCCAGGTCGGCTCGATGGGCACGGAGAGGGCTGGCTGCTGGGCGGGAGGCACCTTGCCCGTGACGTGCAATACGGGTAGACCGCGCTCACGCCCGGCCTGCAGCAACGGAGGAAAGGTGGTGCGCAGGATGGAGCCGATTTCCTGCAGATAAGGCACCGCGCGTTGCCATCCCGGGTGTTGATCGGGTCCCGGTGGCTGCCAGGCGTGCATGACCACGATGGCCGTGTGATCGTCAGAGAAATCCTGGTGAGTCTGCTGCCAGCCATTGCCGTCACGCGGGGTGAATTGCTGGTAGCTCAGCACGGGACAATGGAAAGTGGAGGACATGGTGGGGTGAGCAGGAAAGGATGGGTTCAGAGGCCCCACCAAGGAGACATCGAGATCATTGAGCTGAAAACGGGAGTTCGCGGGAGCTGGTATCGACCTGCACATCAACTGCGAGACCGCGATGGGTGCCGCGCACGTTCCAGCCGGTGTCGGTTGGGGTTACGGCGAGATCACCGATGGATTCGCCGGTGGGCGCGGCGGCGACGACCGTCAACAGGGCGTGGTTGCGAGCGGCGGAGGATTTCGCCGCGACGAAGGGAAATTCACCCTCATCGGTGGGCAGGTCCAAGCGATCAACTGATACCTGCACCGGGGATCCCTGGGCGTGGGCGGAGCCAGCCAAGTGTGCAAAGGGACGGGTGATCCTGAAGGTTTCGTGGGAGGCGTTGGCGCGGCCGGAGTTGTCTTCGTTAAAAACCTGGAACCGCGCGGCGAACTCGGCGTCTTGAGCAGCCTGGAGGCGATCGAGGATGAGCAATACGTCGGGCTTCAGATAGAGCAGGCTACGGTCGACCCGTTGGACGTAGGGCAACACGAGTTGGTAGGCTTCGGTGGCATCGCTGGTCACCTGCATGCGGGCGGCGTCGGCTTGATAGCCGGTCACGGTGG
>CAKZMS010000116.1 GCA_937128785.1 uncultured Opitutaceae bacterium
ATGATCGTTGAGTTTTTTGGAATCCAGCTCGGTTTTACGGTCCAAGGCGTGGTCGATGCGAGCCAGGTAGCGCTCGACCACGGAGAACCGGGCAATTTGCCACATTTCGGCTGAAGACGGCACATCCACATCGTCCTCTTCCCGATACGCTTTGCGGATGCCGACATATTCCCGATAGAACTCCGAGCGTAGTTCATCGAGGCTGAGTACCACGGAGAAGCGGGGGCGATTACCCACCAGGATCCGCCCCTCGCGATCATAGATATTGCCCCGTGGCCCGGGCACCAAAATTCGGCGCTGACTTTGCACGGTCTCTTTCTCCAGAGCCAAGTCCGACCGCATGGTCTGTTGGTAGACCAGCCCCATCGCCAGAATGATCACCCCGAGAGCGATGGGGAGATAGAAAAACTGCAGCCGGGGATTGGTGCTGCTGTGGCTTTGCACCATCGATCCACCGCCGCTGTTTGAAGACCCTTCCATCGTAAAATCAGACACCGGAGCGCACGCGACGGCGCCAAGGTTTAAAGGCGAGGTCCACCCCCTTCAGCTGCAGGGCAAAGACCCACGGGGCGATGAGCCCCATTACGATTTGAGACACCACCAAGTCCCCCAGTAGTCGCAGGCCGGAAACCGGAGCATGGCCCAGCGTCCAGAACGACAGGACGACGAAGAAGGCGAGATTGGTGATCAGGGACACCGTGATGCCAATGGCCAGTTCGGTGGCGGCCAAGCGGACGCGGATGCGGAAGATGATGACATGGGCGAGACCGAAGAGCAGGGCATGGACGCCGTAGCCGAGAGGAGACCAGACATCGACAAAGAAGCCGATGACGACACTGCTCACGAGGCCGGTGCGGAAATTCAGATGCAACGAAGGGAAGGCCACCAGCAATCCCCCCAGCCAGATCGACACCCCCCATGGTGCGAGCAGATGGTTGGTCTGGCGCATCAATACCAGCAAAAGCCATCCACTCATGATGGTGACAAAAAGTCGGCGTTGGCTGTCGGTTATTTTCACAACGGTTCGATCGGAATAAGGACCGCAACTTCGGTGAGTTTGTTTAGTCGGGGATCCAACCGCACCCGCCCGCTCTTGAACAATCCATCGGGACTCGGGTCGAGCTGGATCACGGTGCCCAGTCTTAGTCCGCGGGGAAAGACTCCGCCGAGACCGGAGGTGACCAACGCTTTCGGATCGGCCGGAGTGGCGTAGAGATCGAGAGGCACAAATTCCACGGTGGCCTCGGGGCGGGAGAGCGGGGGATTGATGCCGCCCTGAAAACTGATGGGGCGATCGTCGCCTTCGAATGAGGCGGCCAAGCGCAATCGGTTACTCGTGATCATGTCCACAATGGCGGTGCTGGCATGCACCTCCGAGATCCGTCCGACCACGCCGCCGGAAAAGATCACGGGCGCGCCGACCGTCAACCCGTGGTTGGTTCCCTTGCGAATGGTGAGCCGCTGCCACCAGGAGTTGAGATCACGCGTCACCACCCGGGCGGCCTCGCTCCGGTAGTCCGCGAAAGTGGGGAGACGTAGAAGGTCTTCCAGTTTCTGCACTTCGCTGCGCAGAGTCGCATTTTCTTCGGCCGCATGCGCATATTGCGCCGCGACTCCGGCCAGATCCTGATAGGCGTTGTAGATGTCGGTCTTGGAGCGGCTGCGCCACGCCCAGTAATCCTGCAGCTCGCGCAAGTAGGACGCCGAGACTTCGACCGGAGCCTGCAGTTCGTAGAAGCTGATCTTACTCCACCGTTTCAGGACCGTCGGCACCAGAAGCCAGACGAGAACCACCAACCCGAGGGTGATGAATGGTCTGGAAGTGTCGAAGCGTTCGGGGGGCACAGGCGGAAGAGAACCGCTAACCGTGAATCAACGGTTGCCCCAGTGACAAGCCCCGTGGCGGATAACTCCGCATCAAGTGCGCTGCAGCAGCCAGTTCAGGTCGCTGAGGACGGCGCCGGTGCCATTGGCTACGGCGGAAAGCGGGTCATCGGCGATGATCACGGGGAGGCCGGTCTTTTCGCTCAACAGGCGATCAATTCCGCGGATCAAGGCGCCGCCTCCGGCGAGGACAAAGCCTCGGTCGACGAGATCGGCGGACAGTTCCGGCGGGCAACGTTCCAACGCGGCGCGCACGGCATCGACGATGGCGGCCATGGTGTCGCTCAACGCTTCGCGGATTTCTTGCGAAGTAATATGGATGGTTTTGGGAAGACCGGCGACGGAATCGCGGCCCTTTACCTCCATGGTGATTTCTTCGTCGAGAGGATAGGCGGAACCCACCCGTAGTTTGATTTCCTCCGCGGTGCGCTCGCCAATCAATAAATTGTAGGCCCGCTTCATATAGTTTACGATCGCTGTGTCGATTTCGTCGCCGGCCACGCGGATGGATTTCGAGAATACCACACCGGCGAGGGAGATGATCGCGATCTCGGTGGTGCCACCGCCGATATCCACAATCATGTTGGCGGCCGGTTCATCGATCGGCAAACCGACCCCGATCGCGGCGGCCATGGGCTCTTGGATCATGTGCACGTCGCGCGCGCCGGCGTGCACCGCGCCGTCCTGCCC
>CAKZMS010000117.1 GCA_937128785.1 uncultured Opitutaceae bacterium
CGATCATCCTTCAAATCTTGTCGCCAGCGGTGCTCATCTATGTCTTTGATGAGCACCTTCACCTTGCGTCCGATCAGATAGGAGTCGAATTCTGGATCATCCGTTTCGACATCCTCAATCCCGTGCAGTGCTCCGCCACCGGCATGGATCCGCATGAGCTCAAGGCCGAGTTTGGCGATCGCGTGGTATTCTGGGGCGGTGGGGTCGACACGCAGCAAGTTCTGCCCTTCGGCACACCCGATGAAGTGCGCGCCCAGGTGCGGGAACGCCTGGAGGCCTTCTCCCCGAACGGCGGATTTGTGTTCAACACGATCCACAACACCCAAGCACGCACCCCGGTGGAGAACATCGTGGCGATGGCAGAGACCGTACGTGCCTTCAATGCCGAGCGGGCCTAAAGGCGCCCATTAGCCTCTCCAAAAGGGCAGATATCCGCCCTTGGCCGGAACTGTTCACATCGGCCTGTCGCATTGCCGTAACTGTATCAAACGAGCAAATACATCTGGGGAAATCCCTCATCCTGCTTTCATACAGTATTTTGCGGAACATTAGCCCTGAGAATACTGGGGCAGCACTCCCAGTAGGAAAAGCGCGCCTCACAAGTTATTCACAACGCTTTCGACATGGCCGATTCTCACTGCTGAGCCGCCGCCAAGCCCCACGCCTCCATCCAGGCAGGCAGGTTGGATTTGACGTTATCTGCCCCGGCATCACGGAGTTCTGTTTCCGAGTGGGTTCCCGTGGTGACACCGAAAAACTCCCATTTTCCGGCCTGCGCCGCCGCCACGTCATAGGGCGAGTCACCCACCAAACAGGTGGTTTGGGGGTCGGCGCCCAGGCGATCCAACATCCAATCGTTGAATTCCGGCGCCGGTTTTAACCATGCCGTATCCTCGGCCCCCGCCACGTCGTCCAGCCACGGGGCGATGCCGAGGTGATCGCACAGTTTTCGGGCGGAGGGGCCATGCTTGTTGGTAAACACCGCCGTTTGCCATCCCCGCGACTTCAGTTCTCGCAGCAAGAGCTCGGCTCCCGGTAGGAGGCTCACCCCATCCAACATCGTTTCCGCCCAATGCGGTCGATAAATCGCGAGAGCCTCGTCGATCCTGTCTTTCGGCACGAAATTGCTCATCGCTTGGGGCAGGCCGCCCCCAATGGCGCGGCGGACCTGGTCATAAGTCGGAGCCGGAAGTCCCAGTTTCGGCAAGGTGTAGCTGTAGCAGCGGTGGATGGCCGGGAGGTGATCGATCAAGGTCCCGTCCAAATCAAAAAGGAAAGTGCGCAAACGCATAAATCCCTAGCCTCTCAAGTCCGGTGGCGAACCCGCAACAACTTTGGTTTTGCCGGTGGCGCTCCGGCCCGCGAAGCTCGCCCCCGATGCCTGCCACCGACACCTCTCCCGCGGCCGCCGAGATCCGGTCCGAGGACAATCACCTCGTGGTGGTGATTTCGGGAACCTGGCGGATCACGGGAGAACGCCCCGCCTGGTCCAAGCTGGCCAAATCCACGACCCCGGCAGCGGTAGTATTCGAGTTTTCCGATGTTCCCCACTGGGACACCTCGCTGGTGCTCTTTGTAGCCGAAGTCGCGAGCTGGTGCCGCACCCATGAAGTGACCTGCGACCAGCAGGCGCTCCCCGATGCACTCCAGCGTATGGTCGACCACTTTGATGACCAGACGCGGCACCCAGTCCCACCCGAACGTCACCGCAATTTCCTCAACGTGGTCGGCAGCGCGGCGTTGGACTTCTACCAGAAATCAACGCAATACGCGCGGTTCGTCGGCGAATGCACCATCAGTTTCTTCTACCTCGCGCGAAACCCGTCGAAGTTTCGCTGGCGGGACACGCTCTCGGAGATGCAGCGGTGCGGGGCGATGGCCCTGCCCATCACGGGTCTGATTGCTTTTCTGGTCGGCGTGATTCTCGCCTACTCGGGTGCGGTCATCCTGCGACAGTTTGGTGGCGACATCTGGGTGGCCGATCTGGTGGGTGTGACCATGACCCGGGAAATGGCGGCGATGATGACCGCTATCGTGATTGCCGGCCGCACGGGCGCGGCGTTCGCCGCGGAGATCGGCAACATGCGGGCCAACGAAGAAGTGGATGCGCTGACCACCCTCGGCATTCGTCCGATCGACTTTCTGGTCGTGCCCCGCCTCGTCGCTCTGGGCGTCATGATGCCTCTCCTCGCCCTCTACGCCAATGCCCTCGGGGTGGTCGGTGGCATGGCGATCGCCTGGAGTCTACTGGATATTCCTCCCGCCGCGTTCTGGGTCGAGATGCTCACCATCGTGGATCTCTCGGACCTCATGACCGGCATGATCAAGGCCACCACCTTCGGCGCGATCATTGGATTCGCGGGATGTTTGCGCGGTCTCCAAGCCAGCCGCAGTGCGTCGGGGGTCGGCGAAGCCGCCACCTCCGCCGTCGTTACGTCCATCCTTCTTATCATCGTATCTGACGCGATCTTCGCCGTCCTCTTCAACATTCTCGGCTGGTGAAATCGTCCCACTCAACTGCTGCCATCAAAGCAACCGATCTGGCCTGCGGCTACGACGGTGTTCCCATCATGGAGCACCTCAATTTCGCGATCACTCCCGGTGAGATCTTCTTCATCATCGGCGGATCGGGTTGCGGAAAAAGCACGTTGCTGCGTCATCTCATCGGCCTGCAGCCGGCCATTCACGGGGACATCGAGGTATTCGGGGAGTCCTTCGTGCAAGCCACCACCGACCGGCGGCGGGAACTGTTGAAGACGTTCGGCGTGCTCTACCAAGGCAGCGCGCTCTGGTCATCGCTGACGCTCGAGGAGAACATCATGCTGCCCCTCGAGGAGTACACCGATCTTTCTAAAAAAGACCGTGAGCGGGTTGCCTGTCTCAAGCTCGCGCAAGTGGGACTGACCGGATTCGCCGACTACTATCCGTCGGAAATCTCCGGTGGCATGAAAAAGCGCGCCGGACTCGCCCGCGCCCTCGCGCTCGATCCCTCCATTGTCTTTTTTGACGAACCATCAGCCGGACTCGATCCCATCACCTCACGCGAACTCGACGAACTCATCCAGCAGGTCAGTGCCGAACAAGGCACAACGTGCGTGATCGTTTCCCATGAGCTGGCGTCCATCTTCTCGATCGGCAGCCGGGTCATCCTCCTTGAAAAAGAAGCCCGCACCATCATCGCCGAAGGCCCGCCCAAGGACCTCGCCGTGAACAGCGATGACCCCCGGGTGCAGCAGTTTCTCCACCGGGGCGATATCGCCCCCACCCGCTGATCAGCCTGATTTGCGCCCGATACTCTTTCTCGTCATTCCCTTTTACCTGATCCTTACTCTCCTCCCGTGAAGACCAAAGTCAGTCCCACCGTCGTCGGCTTCTTCGTCCTCGGCGCCATGTTTCTGGGGATCATCGCCCTGCTATCGTTCGGCTCCTTCAACTTTCTGACCAAGCCGTCACGCTTCATGGTCTACTTCGACGAAAGCGTCTCTGGCCTCGATTTGGGATCGGCCGTCAAATTCCGCGGCGTGCGGGTCGGGCGCGTTTCCCAGGTCGCCGTGACCTATGATGCCGCCACCAAAAACTCCGTGGTCGCCGTCCTCTGCGAATTTAACCGCAACGTGCTCACCGATCCCTCTGGCGACCCCATCGACCTGGCCGATCGAGCGGAGTTGGAGGAAATGATTGCGGCCGGCCTCCGGGCCGAACTCGGTGTCGCCGGCTTGGCCACCGGCCTGCTGTTCGTCGAACTGGACATGAAAAACCCCGAGGAATACCCCGTGCCCGCCCGGGACATCGTGCCGGTGGAGTATGCCGTCATTCCCGCCGCACCCTCGGCCATTTCGGAGTTTCAGGCTTCGTTCACCGAAATCCTCGCCAATATCAAGGACGTGGACTTCGCCGGTCTGACCAAGGAGATGCACGGCCTCTTAAGCGACACCCGCCAACAAATCCAAAACCTGGATACGACAGCCATTTCGACCGAACTGACGGCCACCGCCAAATCGTTCCGCAAGATCGCTGAATCGCCGGAGATTCCCGCCATCCTGACCAATCTCGATGGCGCGCTGGCCGACCTGCGTTCCACGCTCGAAAGCATCGACGGATCCGTCACCCCGGTGACCGAGGAGCTCACCCTCACGCTGCAGCGCCTTCGGCAGAATCTCGATTCCCTTGAGGAAGCCACCGGTAGTGCCTCGCGGTTTATTTCCGCCCAGAACGGCTTGGGCACCGAGGCCGCCGCCGCCCTAAGCCAACTCGGGGACGCCGCTCGCGCCGTGGGCCGACTCGCCGACTTCCTCGAACGCAATCCCAACGCTCTCCTTTCCGGCCGCGTGCCCCCGGAATAATTCGAGCCTCCCTCTCTCTCCGACCATGAAGCTCCGACGTTCCCTCCTCGTCCTCGCCGGCATCGGCATGTTGCTGACCACCGGGTGCCAAGTGGTGCCCGACGCCAAACCGGATCCCACCAAGTTTTTTGTGCTCTCCAATCCCCGGGTGCCGAATTTTGATTCGTCCAATGTGGAAGGGCTGACCATCGGCCTCCACGAGATCAGACTACCGGTCTATCTGGCCGACAGCCGGGCCATGGCGGTGCGCAGTCCCGGCAACCGCATCGCTTATCGCGACTTCGAACGCTGGGCCGAACCGCTCGATGAGGGCATGAAGCGTCTCCTGCGCATTTCCCTGACGGTTTCTCCCACCGTCGCCCGCGTGCTGACCCTGCCGTTTCCCTCCGGCGTTGACCGGGACTACGACCTGCAAATCACCGTGCTCGTGGCGGAAGGTCGCGACGCGGGCTCCGCGCAACAGGTCATCTTTGCCCTCGATTACAGTGTTCTCACTCCCGAGGGAGAACTTGTGACTCACGGGGTCTACCATGCGCCAGCGCAGGATTGGGACGGGACCGCCAGCGACTTGGCCCATCTGCTCAGTATCTCCGTACACGAGAGTGCGGATACCATCATTCAGGGTATCCCCACCGTCGAATAGCCTCCCCGGAAAGGCGAATTTCTAAGAACCTCGGGGTTCGCGCGTTGTCTGGGTATAACAACTCTATCCATGCATCGTATCATCCCCACCTTTCTTGCTCTTTCCGTCGCCGCCATCGCGAATCCGGAAAGCACCGCTCACCAGACCGAGTCCGATATCAGCACCGTAACGGTGTTTCTCGATCGGGCCATGGTCGAGCGCATCGCCCGCGTGAACCTCGAACCCGGCGAGTCGACTATTCTGCTACCGGAACTGCCGGCGAACCTTTGGGATCATTCGCTCCAGGTTTCGGGCACGGGGCCGGCCGGCACGACGGTGCTGGATGTGCAGTCCCGCAATCACTTTCTCACCGCCGAACCGAGTCCCCTGATTCGCGAGTTGGAGGACAAGTTGCGCGATCTCAGCCGCCAACGCGATGTGCTCAACGACGAACGCGGCTCCCTCGAGCACGAACGCGCTGTGCTTCAACAGATCAATGCCGCCGCCACCACCATTCCCGACGAGGGCGGAGAGCGCGCGTCATTCGAAGAATGGCGGGAACTCCTGAAGTTCAACGCCGACGAGACCCGCCGAATTCAAAACGCTCTCCGCGATATCTCCGTGCAGGCCGCGGATCTGCAGGATTCGATCAACGCCACCCAGCAGCAGCTCAATGAAGTTCGCGGTCGCCTCCCCGGTCGCCGGGCCGTGAAAGAAGTGCAGGTGCGGGTGGCTGCTGATGCCGCCGGTCCCGCCGAGCTTAAAATTTCCTACACGGTGCCGGGCGCCAACTGGACACCCACTTACCGTGCCCGCCTCGATTCGGATTCGCGCCGGGTCGCCCTCGACTACCAAGCCCAGGTTATCAATCGCACCGGCGAATCCTGGAACAAGGTAGCCCTCACCCTCTCTACGGCCCGCCCCTCCGCCGGTGGTTCCGCGCCCGCCCCCATGCCGTGGATCGTGGAAGAGCTGCGCGTCTACGCCGCCAAGCAATCCCGCGGCTACGCTGCGGAATCCATGGCGATGCCCGCCGTCGCCGATATGGCCGCCGCTCCTTCTCAACGGGACCGGGATGCCGTGATGAATGAGGTTACCGTCGCCCAGGCTACGGTGGATGTCGGCCTGACGAGCGCTTCCTTTCAAATCGCCGCCCCGGCCACGATTCCGGCCGACGGCACCAACCACCGCGTTTCGATCACCACCCTCGATCTGCCCGCCGGCCTGCGTCACGACACCACGCCCAAGTATAACCCCGCCGCCTTCCTGACCGCCAAAGTCACCAACGAGTCCGACTATCCGCTGCTCGGTGGTTCCATGGCGGCGTTTGTCGATGGTGCCTTCATCGCCAACAGCTACCTCGACATGACCATGGCCAACGAGGAGTTCGATCTGGCCTTGGGCGTCGATGACGCCGTCAGCGTGGAGCGCACTTTGGTCAATCGCTTTGTCGAAAAGACCGGCCTGACCAACAGTGGACGTCGCGTGACCTACGAATACGCCATCGAATTGACCAATCATCAGAGTGGTCCAATCACTCTCCAGCTTTCCGAGCCGCTACCCGTTAGCCGCCACGAAAAGATCATCGTGAAGGTGCTGGAGCCCGCCGCCCGCCAGATTGGCGGATCCGATGACAACAGTGCATTCAAACGCGACGAGGAGGGTATCTTGACCTGGACCGGATCCCTCGCCGCCGGCGATACCCGCACCCTGAACTTGAAGTTCAGTATCGAGCATCCCGCGGACATGGACGTGATGGGCGTGGAGTAGTCCGGCCCGACAACTGTCGACCACAGTTTCAGCGAAATGCCCGGGGAATTTGCGAACCCCGGGCTTACTCCTATAGGTTTGAGGTGA
>CAKZMS010000118.1 GCA_937128785.1 uncultured Opitutaceae bacterium
GATTTTCTCCACCGGATCGAATTCGTAAATCTCCAGCTGCTCGTGGACCCAGCTCCGGTCGAAATACCCCGGCTCCTCGCCGGGTTCCAGATCCTCACGGATCTCCAGCAGGCGTTCGCGCGTCTCCAGGATCTCTGCGTTCACTTCTTTGACGTGTGATTCCAGGTAGGTGAAGAACGCCTCCTTCTTCTCGTTGGTATCGGTGTAGTCCGCGAAGTCGGGCAGGCGTTCCTTGGTAACGAATTGGCATGAGCCCCACAGGAGCACGATCACGACGGCGGTGACGAGCAGCCGGATACGAGAAGAGCGGCCCTTGATCCAGGCCGCTCGCGGGGAAGATTTGGGTAAACTCAAGAGCCGGTTCGCTTGAGGTGGAGGATCTTTTTGTCACCCACCCAATACGCCACGGAGTTGGCCGTGGTCTCAACCCAGTCCGTCCAAGCGTTGGCCTGATGGCCGGCGTTGGCGGGGGAGACGAGGTCGTATTCACCATTGAACCACTTGCGGTAGGCTTCGCCTTTCAGCATGGAGGCCCGCAGCGTGATGGCCTCGGCGCGGTGATCGACCTGTCGCTTCAGATAGATCCGGTCATTCATGTAGGTCACGCCCTGGAGGAAATCCATGTCGATCTCGAGGACTTCAAAGGGACCGGCAGTCATCGCCGGAGATTCGGCGTGGTTGTCAGCAGAGAGAACCGCGGCAAAGGCACTCAGTAACAGGCTGGTGAGAAGCAGTCGGGTTTTCATAAGTCGAAAAGTATGCAAAAACGGCTGACTGGCAAGTGTCGGGCTCGAGGGGAGCGAGGTGGCGGGTTGACGAAACCGCGGGCTGCGGCGCAGGTTGGAGCATGAAAATTGCCCTATGGTTAGGATGTGCGGTCGTTGGCGTGATCGGGGGATTGAATGCGGCCGAGCCCCTGAATCCCAAGTGGGAGGATGCGATTCGCGGCATCGAAGACCGTCAATCGGCGCAGCCGCTTCCCGACGGCGGTATTCTATTCACCGGCAGTTCCAGTATC
The DNA here is from genome assembly GCA_937128785.1 of uncultured Opitutaceae bacterium. Taxonomy (GTDB): domain Bacteria; phylum Verrucomicrobiota; class Verrucomicrobiia; order Opitutales; family Opitutaceae; genus Actomonas. Next base: position 1,019 of record CAKZMS010000118.1, read on the forward strand.
CGATTGTGGAAGACCCTCGCCGAGGATTTCCCCGGAGTGGCGTTGGCGAACCGTGGGTTCGGTGGTTCCCAAATCTCCGACCTCATTGGCTACTTCGATCGCGTGATTCTTCCCGGGAACCCCCGGCAAATCGTAATCTATTCCGGGACCAACGATCTCAATGACGGCGAGTCTCCCGAGCAGGTGCTGGCCGATTTCGCGATGCTGTGTGGGATGATCGAACGGTCGCTCCCGGACACGAAGATCGCACTTATCAGTGCGGCGCCGAATCCGGCCCGTTGGGAACAACGCGAAGCGCAAGAAGTGTTCAACGCGGCGGCGGCGGCTTACTGCGCGCGGATGGGCTATGACTTCATTGATGTGGGGACGCCGATGATGGGGGAGGACAGATTGCCTTCCCGTGACATTTATGTCGAAGACCGCCTGCACATGAACGAGGCCGGCTACGTAATGTGGAAGGAAATCGTCGGGCCGTATCTGGACCGGTGAGTTAGCTTCGGCCGGTGCCTCGGCGCTGGCAATCGGCCTTCAAACCGGCGCCGTGCTTGCGCAGGATTGCAGCGTGAATGTCGGCACGCTTTACCCGACCTCGGTCGACTGGGGCCGCCCGATCGCGGAAACCGCGCTTTGGGTCGGCGAGATGATCAACGAGGCCGGGGGCGTCGATGGCTGCGATGTCAACATGATCCTGCGCGACGACCAGAGCGACGGTCGCGTCGGCGTCGATGCGGCGCGCGCTCTGGTCGATATCGACCAGGTGCAGCTGCTGATCGGCACCGTGTCCTCGGGCATCACCATCCCGATCCTGACGTCGGTCACCGCGCCCGCGGGTGTCATGCAGATGTCCTGCTGTTCCTCCTCTACCCGGCTGACCGAAATCGCCGCCTCGGGCGAGGCGCGCG
>CAKZMS010000119.1 GCA_937128785.1 uncultured Opitutaceae bacterium
GAGGTGCCAGCGGCGGGATTCCTCCCACTTGCCCTCCAGCATACAGGCCCAACCCAGGGCCGAATAGGGGCGGGAAAGATCGGGGTTGAGCGAAAGGGCGTGATTGGCGCTTGCGCGGGTCTTGGCGATCTCCTCGCTCGTGTCGGCCTTGCCCTCGTAGCTCCAATAGGTGGCGCGCATCGCCCAAATATCGGCCATGGTGGCGTGCGCTTCGGCAAAGTCGGGGTCCAATTCCAAGGCACGATTGAGCGCTGACTCAGCTCGAATGAAATTCTCCTCTCCACGCTGATTCCAGAGATGGCGGGCTTCCAGATAGAGGGCGTAGGCTTCCGGGTTCACTTCCCGTTCGGGGGAAGTGACGCCCAGGGTCAGCTGCAACTCTTGCGCCACGAGACCGGCGATTTCGTCCTGCACGGCGAAGATGTCTTTCAATTCCCGGTCAAAGGTTTGGGACCAGATATTGAATCCGTCATCCGCCTTAATTAGCTGGGCCGTGATGCGCACCAAGTCACCGGCACGACGGACGCTGCCTTCGACGATATAAGCCACGCCGAGTTGTCGGGCGACTTCAGGAATGGGAATGTTTTTACCCTTGAAATGAAACGCCGACGTGCGGGCGGTTACCTTGAGGCCCTCCACCCGGGTCAGCACGTTGAGGAGTTCCTCGCTGATGCCGTCGGAGAAATATTCGTTGTTGGCATCAGCACTTCGATTCTCGAACGGTAGGACGGCGATGGACTTGGCCGGGATGGTCGCCGTGGTCGTGGTTTGGGCGGACTGCTCCTCGGTGGAGGGGGGTGGGGTGTCGTCGGACCTGGTGAACCACACGACAAACATCACGAAAAGGATGAAACTGATGCCTTGCACGGCCCTCACGCCCTTGCGAGGCGTGGGCTGGGGATGGGGTGACGTGGGGATTTCGACAGGCGCGCTGTTGGTCGATGATTTCGGTTTCCAATTCAGCAAGCGCACCACGTGTTGGGCGAAAGCGTCGTCCGTCTGGCCCCCCGGTAACCGGGACCACTGCACGGCCAAAAAGGAATCGGGAACGTGGGCACTCTGATCGGCCGTTTCGTCGATCGTGATGGGTAAAAGGAATGGCCGGCCTTTGGCCATCTGCAATGAGCGTTGCTCAGCCAAGTGCCATTCCAGGCGGAAGTAGCCCTCGGTGCGCTCTTGGGTGTGCGCGGAGATAATGGGGATGAAGAGCGAGCATGCTCGGATCTGTTCGCGAATTTTCCGATCCCAGGCGTCACCGCCGACCAGTTCGTTCTGGTCGAACCACACTTCGATCCCCGCCGCCCGCAGCGCTTCGGCAATACGCACGGCCGCCGCCACGTCTTCGGAAGCGTAAGACAAGAACACCGCGCCGCGAGGCGCGGAACTCCCAACCTTCAATGTTGAACTCTCACCGCTCAAGCGGCGGGCCCCCGGGATTTGGGTTTAAGTCGGGACATTTGAAAGTTCAGAGTTAAAAAGTTGAAAGTTGAGCGTTTCATTCCGCGGTTGGGGTTAGGAGCGGAATGGATTGTTTTACAAGACGAGTGACTCGATTTCGGAGAGCTGACGGAACGCTTTATCAAAGGTCACCAGCCTCAAGTTGTGGCCGTGCGCAAATGCGGCCAAATACATGTCGGTCCACATTTTTGGAGCGGGGTGCGGCCGCGAGGTGCGGGCCCGCCAAACGGCCTCGGGTTTGGGTGGGTCGGACATCAAGTGCGTTCCGGGCCTGCTCATGGCGGCATCATGGATTTTCCAAGCATCCTTTTGGGAGCAGATTTGATCTCCCATGACGGCGGGAGTGGTCAGTAAGCGCAGCAGTGCCATCTGGGTTACCCGGCAAAACACCAGGGGAAGGTTTTTGCGTTCGGTCACCCAAGTTTGAGCGGCCGTGTGATGCCGATGGTCGCTCACCGTGAGCGCCAGCCAGACGTTGGCATCAGGGAGATCTGCCTTAAAGCCAGTCATCCAGCTGCTCGGGAGTCGGATCGATGATGGAGCGTCCCTTGGTTTCCAGGACGAGGAATCCGTTTTTGGTTTTTAGACGCCCACCGGCCTTGGTCGATGACTCATTCGATAGGGGGTGCAGTTGGCGTCGAAGCGCCTCTTCCACGATTTGGCGTAACGGGACACCCTGCAGAGCAGCGGTGGCCTTGGCTTCCTTGAACAAGGGATCGGGGAGATCAATGGTAGTTCTCATAAAAGCATATTTATGCGTCGACCGGTGGCAGGTCAAGTGAAGGGGGAGGAGGGGGGCTGAAGGTGGGAAAGTCTTAGGGTCTAAAGGTCGGAAGGTGGTGGGCTACTTTGCCGACTAGAAATCGATTTTTTGTTATGCAAATAAGCCGGGTGTCGCAGGTCTTCTGATTTACGATTTCAGATTTACGAATTACGATTTGTTCGGACAACCGAGACCGCCCGCCGTCGTGCTGTTCACAGTCTGGAATCCGAAATCGGAAATCTGAAATGACAAAGACGGCCTAGCTGGTAACGAACATGTTAAGGGTTGAGTGACGGATCGTTGATTTCGAGAAGACTGAGAACGTCCGGGTCATCGCGCCATATCTCCAAGCGAGGATCCAGTTTCAGCCAACTCGCCAAGGTGTGGCGCATATTGGATCCGTAGGCTTCGCCGGCTTGTAGAACCCAAGCGTAATTTTCCTCATTGAAATTGGGCGGGGCGATGGCCTCGCGCATGAGCTCCAACGCGGTTTCCTTCTGCCCCATGACCAGAGATGCGGCCAAAACTCCGTCCCAGGGGAATCTCAGCGGAAACGGCCGGTAGGGTCGATCGACCGCCTGTAAAGCGGCTTCCAGACTCTCGAGGGCGATCTCCGCCTGGCCGGAGTGCCAATTGATCCATGGATTGATCAAGGCGTCGTTACGCGTTAATCCCAAGAGATCCAAACTGGATTGCCGCTGTAAGATCTCGGCTGCCTTGAGAGCTCGTTGCCGGGCCAACTCGGAGCGTCCGCCAGTTTCCACTCCAGGCGGAAGTAGGCTTCCCGTCGGTTCTGCGTTGTGCCGGAGACCACGGGCAGGAACAAACCGCAGGCTTTGATTTGCCGCCGAATTTTGGCGTCCCACTGGTCTCCCCCGCGGAGTTCGTTGGCGTCGAACCAAACCTCCAGGCCAAACGCCCGTAGCGCATCGGCGATCTTCCGGGCAGCATCCGCGTCCTCATGGGCGTAGCTGATGAATATGGCTTTGGCGTCGGGCATGTTGATTAGGACAAGAAACTTAAATCAGCGGAGCATTATTGGCGGGGTCGTCAAGCAGGGCTTCAAAGCGGGGGTGGCCGCGGAGCATGCGCCAATGGGAGTGATGCCGCAGCAAGTGGACATTGATGTCACTGGGTATTTCAAGCAGCCGCTCCAGTTCATCGAGGGCGCGATCGGTCTCGCCGGCCCAAGCCATGATTTGCGCCGCCATCTCCGAACCCGTGACTCCGTCCCACGGATCGGCGGATTCCGGGAGCAGGTCAACCATGCGACGGGTGGTCGCCATCGCTTGCTCATTTTGGCCCATCATGGCGTAGGCGAGAGCGAGTTCCACCAGTTCATACTGGTTGGTGGAATCCTTCAGCCGTTCCGCTTGAGCCGCCAAAGTGGGGGCGATCAACTCGCGAGCCAGTGCCCGATCACCAGACAACCAGTAAACGCGAGCCATCCGCGCGCGGGCATACCAGTCCCTTTCCTCAGCATTTTCACTGGCGCGTCGGCGGTCCGCGAACTCCCGCAGTTCATCGAGCTGATCGATTAAGGTGCCACTGCGATAGATCCATTCGGGGTTGTCGTGCCCGGCCATGGCTTCCTCCCAAATGGACTTCGCTGGACCCAGATCACCGATCGAACGGTAGGCCTGAATTGTTACCATCATTATGGCGTAGAAATCGCCGGGAGCTTGAGCCTGAAACCGCCGGAACGCCTCACCCGCTTCGTCGTAAAGTCTCAGCTTCAAGGCGGTCTCGCCCAGCGCGGTCAGATAGCGACGACTGCGCGGTTCGAGTTCGACGGCGCGGCGCAGGTCTTCCATCGCTTCCGCCCATCGACCTTGGCGGCGATGAATGAATCCGAGTGAGGCAACCGCGGGAGCGAAATTGGGGTAGGCCTTGGCGAGTTGATGGTATTTCGCCTCGGCTTTGGCATAGTCGCGGAATCCGTAATAAAAGT
>CAKZMS010000120.1 GCA_937128785.1 uncultured Opitutaceae bacterium
TCCGACCGCCGCGCATTCGACCACGCCGTCTTTCTGCGGAGTGAAAACGCGCCCCGTCTCGAACAGTCGGGTGACGTGATTGCCGCGCGTCTGATTCAGTTTGAGTGAGTCGAGGAGACCGCCCACCAACGAAGACCGCAGATGGGATTGATCCTCGAGGAACGGATTGTCCAAGCCCAGCGGACCGACCGCTTCCTCACCGGCCCAGGATTGAACTTCCGCACCGGAGCGAAGCGTGTAGGTCACGCACTCCTGGAAATTCTGCCCCACCAAATAGTCAGCCACCTTGCGGTTGTATTGGGCCACCGGATCATCATCCGCCAAGAGACCGGGACCGGTCACCGTGACGGCCGGAATGTTGGCGGTGCCGTGCACCCGCAAAATCTCTTCCACCAAATCGATCGGGCGATCCAAATCATTGCGCCAGCTGGGAATACGCACGGTCCACTCAACGCCATCTTTCGATTCGTTTTCGTGGACAATCAAGAGGTCGAGGGCCTCGAGCGCACTGCGCTGATCGTCGTTGGTGACTTCGAAACCGAGACGTTCCTGCACCCAAGCGGGATTCACCCTGACCTCACGCTCCCACGGCACATCGCTGCCGACCCGTTGCGTGGGACCACACCAGGTGCCACCGGCGAACTCGAGGATCAAGGCAATCGCCCGCCGCGTCGCCTCGGGAACCGCATGGGCGTCTACTCCCCGTTCAAATCGATAAGAGGAGTCGGAGCTCAGTCCCAATGCCCGGGACGTGGCCCGGACGGAGAAACGCTTAAACACGGCGACTTCCAGGACCAGATCGGTGGTGGACTCATCCACCCCGGAGTTTTCCCCACCCATGATGCCTGCGACCACGACCGGTTTCTCGGCGTCGGCGATCACCAACATATCGGTGGTGAGCTTGCGCTCCTTCTCGTCGAGCGTGACCAGGCTTTCACCTTCACTCGCCCGCCGCACCACGATGGCCGGGCCGGCCAGTTTCTTGGCGTCAAAGGCGTGCATCGGCTGGCCATACTCGAGCATGACATAGTTACCGATATCGACGAGATTGTTGATCGGACGGACGCCCACCGCGGCAAGCCGGTCCTGCATCCATTGCGGACTGGGGCCCACTTTGACCCCAGAAATGACGGAGGCGGTGTAGAGCGGGCAATCCTCGTCATGGGCCACGCGAAGATCGGTCAGCAGATCAGCCCGGGGAGCGGCCGGGGCCGGCACCTCACCCGCCGGATAGGTCAACTCGCGGCGGAACCAGGCGGCGAGTTCGCGAGCGACCCCCAGGTGACTTTGGCAATCCGGCCGATGCGGGGTGATCTCAATGTCGAAGACGATGTCGCCATCGGGCAGCGCGTCGTTGATCGGAGTGCCCACCGCGGGACGATCGTTCAGAATCATCAGGCCGGAGTGATCCTCGCCAATGTGGAGTTCTTTCCCCGAGCACATCATGCCCTCGGAGGCCTCGCCGCGAATTTTCGACGGCTTGATTTTGAAATCTCCCGGCAGCACCGCTCCGACCAGGGCGACAGGCACGCGGTCTCCGACTTTGTAATTCTGAGCACCGCAGACGATGCGCTTGGTGCCACCGTTGGCTTCGCCCACGGCAACGTCGCAGATGGAGAGGCGATCCGCATTGGGATGTTGGTCACGAGTGAGCACTTCGCCCACCACCACGTTGTCCATTTGCGGAGCCCCGGTGGATTCAATGCCTTCGACCTCAAATCCGAGGAAGGTGATTGCTTCGGAGATCTCTTCGTCGGAGAGACCCGTCAAATCGACGTAGTCCTGGAGCCAGTTGCGGGAAATTTTCATTTTAGGAAAAAGTAGTGAGTAGCGGGTAGTGGGTAGCGAGTAGACTCGAAATCTATCGCTTCATACCGTTAATGTAGCCTTGGAGGATTCGGGAGACCTCTTCTAGATCGGACTGCAACACCTTCGTGTCGGCGTAGTTCAAATCGTTGGCCAGAATTAGGTGGTAGAGACACTCGTCGGCGGAAGCCTGTGCCATATTGTAGAAACGAATTTTATCCGGCAGGGTGCGTTTGCGAAAGCCTTCGACAAAATTCGCAGGAATACTGGCAGCGGCTCGCCGTAATTGGGACGTGAGTCCAAATGACTCATGGGATGGGAAAGCACTACTTAATGAGTAGATCGCCAACGTGAATGCATGGGCCTTTTGCCAGACAACAACCTCACGAAATGACTGTGACGGATTATCCATACTCACTACTCGCTACTCGATGCTCGCTCCTGTTTCTCAGGCGAACTGCCTGAGAAACCTTAGGTCGTTTTGGTAGAAGTAGCGGATGTCATCGATGCCGTAGATCATCATGGCGATACGTTCGATGCCCATGCCGAAGGCATAACCACTCCAAACCGAGGAATCGTAGCCCACATCGTCGAATACGGCGGGATCCACCATGCCGCAGCCCATGATTTCCACCCACTCCTTGTTCACTTTCGGCAAATGCTTGGCGGAGAGGTCGACCTCAAAGCTGGGCTCGGTGTAGCCGAAATAGTGGGGACGGAAACGGACCTTGGTGTCGGAGCCCAGGAGCGACTTGAGCACGTAGTCCAAAAGCGCCTTCAAATCCTTCACCGTCACATTCTTATCCACATACAGCCCTTCCAATTGATGGAAATTGGCCGAGTGGGTAGCGTCGACCGTGTCACGGCGATAGACCCGGCCAGGGGAGACGATGCGAATCGGGGGCTCCCCTTTCAGCATGGTGCGGATCTGGACCGACGAAGTGTGGGTCCGCAGCAGGTATTTCTCCCCCTCCACCTTCTTCGCGACGTTGGAGAACTCCGCTTCGGCGGGGAAATAGAAGGTATCCTGGGGATCGCGGGCCGGATGAGTCGGCGGGGTGTTCAGTGCATCAAAGCAGTAATACTCCGTTTCCACCTCGGGACCTTCGACGACGGTGAAGCCGACCTTGCGCAAAATGGCGTTCAATTCCTCGCGGACCTGGGTCAGCGGATGGCGGCCGCCGGGCAAGGCGTCTGGCGATGGCAGGGTCGGATCAATCGCCGGCCCCAGCTCCGCCGCCAATTCGGCCGCTTCGATACGGTTAAGCGATTCATCCAGAAGGGCTTGGAGCTTGTTCTTCGTCTCGTTGATGAGCTTGCCCATGGCGGGCTTTTCTTCCTTGGGCACGCTGCCCATCTGCTTCATCAGCCCGGTGAGCTCTCCCTTGGGACCGACAAATCCGGCCTTGGCCGATTCGAAGTCTGGGCGGGCAGAGATCTGCGG
>CAKZMS010000121.1 GCA_937128785.1 uncultured Opitutaceae bacterium
ATCAGCCCACCCTCGGTGAACTCGTGGTGGGCGACAACACGTCCGCGACCCTGAACGGCAACCCGATCCGCGTTCGGTCCACCACGTCCCTCGCCGAGGCCACCCTCGTCACCAGCGATCACCTCAACCTCGCCCGCTACCAACCCGACTCCGACACCGACGGCCTCGTCGACGCCTGCCGACTCTATCGCACGTGGGCCGACGGCTACGGCTACATGAAGCTGGCGACCGGATTTATCGATATCGCGCTGGATCCCATCGTGAACCCCTGGGACATCGCCGCGCTCATCCCGGTCGTCCGCGGTGCTGGCGGCACCATCACCGACTGGCACGGCGGGGCACCCTATCCCGCGGAAAGCACCCTCGCCGCCGCCACCCCGGAGCTTCATCAGGCGGTCCGCCAGACCTTGGACGGTTAAGATAAATCCGCCGCCCGGGTCGCGGGATCCTCCCGATCAGGTGGCCGTTTCCGTGTAGCGATTCTCGCGGATCACCGTGATGCGAATGGTGCTGGGATACTGGAGTTCCGCCTCCACGCGCTGGCGGAGCTCCTTGGCAATCTCACTGGCACGATCATCCGAAACCACGTTCGGGTTCACCACCACGCGAACCTCGCGACCGGCCTGAATCGCGTAGGCCTGGCGCACGCCATCAATCGATTTGGCCAAGCCTTCGAGACGATCCAGTCGCTGAATGTAACTCGACATGGATTCCGCCCGCGCGCCCGGACGCACCGCCGAGACCGTATCGGCCAGAATCACCAGTCCCGCATAAACCGATTCCGGAGGCACCTCCTCGTGGTGAGCCGCGACGGCATTCACGACGGTGGGAGTTTCCCCATGACGCTTGATGAAGTCCGCGCCCATCGCCGCATGGCTGCCCTCGTAATCGCTCTCAATGGCCTTGCCTATGTCGTGCAACAAACCTGCTCGCTTGGCGATCGCCGGATCCAGCCCCAGCTCACTGGCCAACATCGAGCAAAGGAAACCCACCTCGATGGAGTGATCCAATGCGTTTTGCGTGTAGGAGAAGCGATACTTCATCCGACCGAGCAGTTTGATGACCTCCGGATGCAGGCCGTTGATGCTCAACTGCGCGACGGCTTCTTCACCCGCCTGCTCCACCTTGAGCTCGATCTCCTCCTGCGCGGTCTGGACAAATTCTTCGATGTTCGCGGGGTGAATGCGTCCATCTTGGATCAGCCCCTCCAACGCCACTCGCGCCACTTCACGGCGCACGGGATCAAAGGATGAAATGAGCACCATCTGGGGGGACTCATCGATGAGTAGCGTTACCCCCGTCGAAGCTTCAAAGGACTTAATGTTCCGACCCTCACGACCGATGATGCGCCCCTTCATTTCCTCCGTGGGCAACTGCACGATCGTGGCGGTCAGGTCATTATTGGGGCGCGACGAGAGTCGCTGCATGGCCGCCACCAACATCCGGCGGGCCTCATTCTGCACATCCTGCTCGGAGCGCTCCACCAGCTGGCGCCGCATCGCCCGCAACTCATCCTGACAATCGATTTGCACCTCTTCCCGCAGCGCCGAGGCAATCTCTTCCGCGTCCATGCCGGCGAGTTTCTCGAGCTTCTTGCGCAAGTTGCGCGATTTTTCCCGCAGCGCTTCCCGCGCCTGCTTGATGGCGTCGTTCTCGCGATTCAACCGCTCCCGTTTCTGCTGCAGTTCAAAGTCCAGGGCGCCCAGAGATTCTTCATGGGCGCGAATCTCGCGCAGTTGCACATCGGTTTCGATTTGGTGCCGGTCTTTCTCCCGGGCAAACTCAGCCTCCCGGGCCGCCAATTCCTTGTCCACCTGCTGCCGATGCTCCTGCGCCGCCACGGCGGCTTCGCGTTTGGCTACAACAACGGCTTGCTCGGCTTGTTCGCCCAGCTGTTTGCGATGGCGCTTGGACAGCGCCTTGAGCAACACCACGCCGAGTAAAAAGCCCACCACCAAAGCTACCGCGAGCGACCACGCGTTTGGGTCACTGGCGGCAATCAACAAAACGTAGTCGGCGTCGCTGGTTGATTCCAAGAGACGCGGATCGTGGGCCGCCCCCCGTAAAATTCAATCTTTCTCCGTCGCGGTTTTACCGGCGGGAACGAGCTGGGCGATAAGCGGCGTCACCACCCGTTCCATCCGACCCCGGACGTCCGCCTCCGTCTCATGGGGCATCACCGCCGATTGGACGACCACATAGGCCCAGCGATCCGGTTGCAGACGCAGCCGGTTCAACGCCGTGTGCCACAGCCGTTCACCCGTCGTGGCGGCCACGCGGTCCCGGCCCACAAACCAATAGGCGAACAGCGCGGGCACCTTTTGTCGGGTGCCCGCGGGCGCCACCCACTCCCGTTCCAACCGCAACAGGGCCGCCGGCACATCCGCCGCAAATTCAGTCTTTTCTTGTCCCAGGAGCGACCAACCTTGCCCGACCAGACACAGCTCCGGACGGTGGATGGACGTCCGGTCCTGACCACTCGACACCACCGAGACGAACACCTGTTCCCGTTTGTCATCCAAAGAGACGTAGAGTTTGCGCGCATAACCCGTGTCCTCCGGCAACATCTCGCGCTCGACCGCGGTGACTTCAGACTCCTGACCGCTCCATTCGGCACCGATAAACTTGGGCAAGGGCGCCGGATTCAATCCGTCTGCCGCCAGGGCGACTCCGGCGACCGCCGAGTTTCCCAACTGCTCGAGCCGCTCGATCAGCCCCACCGTGCCCGCCGCCGCCAATCCCACCACCAGCATCACTACCCGCGCCCGCCGTCCCGACATGTTGTCACGTATTACGTTACAAGTTGCGTTGTCGCTCGCGGCCGGGCTGGGCGCTGGTTCCTCCAGCAGGGCCGACGCCCATTGCACACCACCAAGCACGATTACGAAGACGATAAATCCCGCCCAGTCATGGACAATTTCACCCGCGCGCTGACCCAGCCACTCGCCCGCAAAGACAATCGCGCTGATCCGCACCACGTTGCCGACAAAGGTCAGCGGGAAGGCGAGGAGGAAGACCACACTGCGTCGCCCGAGTGACCGTGGCCCCAGATAGCCAATGATCGCCGAAAGGGCGAGCATCGCCATCAGCGAGCGCACGCCCGAACAGGCCGCCGCCACGTCATATTGATAAGACCCATCGGGGGAGAACAGCTGCGTGCCGTTGCGCACGACCTCGATGCCGGCGAACCGGGCGATCACCTCCGTCGTCGCGATCACCCCCAGTCGCAGGTGAAACCCCACCGAGTCCAGCACGCCCATCGGGATCGCAAAGACCAACAGTCCCAAGGGAAACATCCACGCATCGCCCCAACGTCGGCCTCCGCCCAACCGCATCACCCCCCAGGTAAACAACAGCACCGCGACGATCGAGATCCGGGTCTGCTGCACGGCGTAGCCCAGCAGGTGCAGCGCAAACCCCGCCAGCATGGCCCACCCTCCCGGCCAGACCAGAGCAGCATCTGCTGAACCCCGTTCGACTTTCGACTTTCGACTTTCGCCCTCTCGCAGATTTCGCCAGCCCAGCCAGACCGCGACCGCCAGCACCAACAAACCGTGCTGGGCCTCGGAAGCAGGATTAAACCATTGCCACCCCCACCACCAGAACACCGCAGCTGTATCGATGTAACCGCGCACCGCGTTGCCCCAGAATTGGAAAATTACGAAACCAGCCAACGCACAACCGGCCGCGACCACCCAGGGTGATGTCCACTTGATTCCAGACTGGTTTGGCGAGTCCATCGGGTTCACGTTAGACGGCAGTGTTCCGGTCCTCGCCCGGTTTTCCAAGCTCGCGATGAAGCTCCTCGTCCTCGCCCAAACTCCGCCCCCCCACCACGGCCAAAGCGCCATGGTGCAGCTGTTGTTGGACGAACTACCGCGCGCGGCGCCCGAAATCGAGATCCACCACGTCAATCTCGCCCTGTCCCGGGCCGGCACCGACATCGGCCGATGGCAGCCCGGCAAATTACTCGCTGCTCGACGTGCCCTGCGTGCCGCTCATGCGACCATCAGCCAACACAGCTGCGACACGCTCTACTACGTCCCCGCTCCCGGGAAACGCATCGCCCTCTGGCGCGACCTCATGCTGCTGGGCTCCCTGCGCCCACACGTCAAAAACCTCGTCCTCCACTGGCACGCCAGCGGGCTGGGCCAGTGGTTGCAGACCCGGGCGATGAGCTGGGAACGCCGGGCGGCGCAACGAGCGTTGGGACAGGCCGACCTTTCCATCGCCCTCGCGCCTTCCCTGCAGGCGGACACCGAGACCCTGCACCCCAAAAGCACGGCGATCGTGCCCAACGGCATCCGCGATCCTTTCGCCGATATCGATGTTCCGATCCGCATCGCCAAGTCGACCACCGATCCCGTCCGTGTCCTTTTTCTGGGAGCCGGCTCGGCGGCCAAGGGCCTGTTTCGCACGATTGAGGCGCTGCCGCATCTGCCGGATAATTACGCCCTGACCTTCGCCGGTGGATTTGCCGATCATGAGTCCGGCCAACGCTTTGCCTCCGCGAAAGAGCGTTTCGGCGACCGACTCCATCACGCCGGTTTTGTGGATGAGATTGAACGCCGTTCCCTCCTGCAGAGCTGTGATGTTCTGGCCTTCCCCACCGCTTACGAACACGAAGCCTTTCCGCTCGTGCTGTTGGAAGCGCTGGCCGCGGATTTGCCCATCGTCACCACGCGCTGGCGGGCCATCCCCGATTTGCTCCCCAAGAACTTCAACGGATTCGTGGAGCCAGATTCCCCGGCAAATATCGCCCGGGCGATCGAACGCAGCGTGACCCACCCCCCCGCCCACACTCACCGGGCGTATTTTCTGGACCACTACACAGCCGATCATTTTGGCCAAGGCCTGGCCCGGGCCTTGCGGCAACTGAACGATGTCTAACCAACGGCAACAACTCCAGCAGCAGAGTCGCTCGGGCAACCGGATGACCTTGGTTTCGCAAATGATCCGGCTCGCCTGCAAAGCGGTGACCGTCGTGGTGATGGCCCGGCTGGTGCCCCCCGGCGAACACGGTCTCTACGTGATGGCGGCATCGTTTGTCGTTATCCTGTATCTCGCCCGCGACATGGGGCTCGGTGCACTCGCGGTGCAATCAGCCAATTTTTCCACCGGGCAACTGAACTCGTTGTTCCGGACGCTGGTCGCATTGGCGATTGGTCTGGCCGCGCTGACTTTCACCGCCGCGCCGGGCATTGCGGCATTCTATCGGACGCCGGAAGTCGCCGGCCTGGTCCGGTGGCTGGCCCTGCTCTTCCCCCTCACTGCCCTGGGCGGGGTTTCGCGGGTCGTGCTCACGCGGGAAATGCGACTGGCCACCATCGCCCGGATCGAAACCGTCAGCACCGTCCTGGCCACGGGGCTGATGATCATCGCCGGGCTCCGGGGAGCGGGGGCCCTCAGCTTCGCGATCTTCTGGCTGGCCAACGAGGCCATCAACACGGTGGGATTCGCTTGGTGCGCCCGGTGGAGACCAGCGATGAACTCTTCGGGATCACTGCGGATCCACTGGCGGCAGGGCGGCACCTTGACCGCCCAAACCGTGCTCCAGTTTCTGGTCAGCCAGCTGGATGGAATCTTAATCGGAAGATGGCTGGGCGCGGCACCCGCGGGACTCTACGCCCGGGCCGCCCAGATCATGAAACTGCCGGCTCAGCATGTCGCCATTCCACTGGCCGGGATCATGACGTCCACGCTCGCCCGCTGTAAGGACCAACCCACCGCATTCAGGAATCACGCCACGAGCTCGTTTCGGCTGGGCGCCTGGCTGGTGCTACCGGGCCTCGGCCTACTCGCGGCCCTGCCTGAACCGGCCGTTCGTTTGTTGCTGGGGACCGACTGGTTGGCATCGGCCGCTTTCGTCCCCTGGCTGGCGTTGGCCGCGGGATGCGCCGCCATCAACCATCCCCTCTCGGGTTTGGCTCTCGCGACCGGGAGAATGCCCCGCATGTTGGTCACCGTCTTGATCGAGCTGCCTCTGCTCGCGGGCGCGATCACGTGGGGAGCACAATTCGACGCCGTCGGCATCGCCGCCGCAGTCGCGATGTTCCAGGCCGCGACCCTACTGCCCCGGCTCGCCTGGGTGACCGCCGGCTCACTGGTCACTATCGGACCGATTCTGACATCAATCATTCCCCCCTCGGTCTTTACGGGATGCCTGGGTGCAGCCGCGTTGCTGGGGCGGTGGGCCGACGGTTGGGGCAGTCAACTCGCGATAGGATTCGCAAGTGCGGCGATCGTGGGAGTCATCCTGCTTGCCGGACTGGGGTTCTTCCGGGATTCCGCGGAGCTGGCATTGAGCGAACTGAAAAGCCGGCGCCAATCAGGTGACCACCCATCGGCGCAATCGGGGTGAACGCACCGCCAGGGCATTGATCACCAATCGCCAGCTTCCCGGCCCTTGCGTGGCCAGTATCCGCCAAAGACACCAGCAGTAGTCGCCCCACGGCGCGGCCTCTCCCTGGGCTTTGACGAGCAAGCCGACGGCGATAAACGCCCGACGGGCTTTCCGCGAGAACCGGCCACGGTGTCGCTTGAGACAGAGTCGGTGCGCCTGCCATACTTGGGCCCGGTTGCCCAAATTCACGCGTGGCCCCGCATGTGCATGCATGTCGAGCAACGGCCGGGTCACACAAGGCACCCGCAGCTCTCCGGTCTCCGCCAGCAGATCAATCGCGAATAGGTGGTCGTGTCCGCTGCGGGCGGCCGGATTGAAACGAACGGACGCCACCGCCCGGTGAAACATAACCGGCGTGGGGTAATTCGCACCGATGAGACAGGAGTCACCGGCAAACTCCGCCTGATCGCACTGTCGCACCCGCCGGCGATGCTCCATGACCACCTCATACCCACACACGACCAACGACGCGCCCGAGGATTCCGCCAGCGCTAATTGGGCGGCAAGTTTCCCCTCCCGATACGCATCGTCATCATCGAGATAACTGATCCAGTCGCCGCGCGCAGCGTCGAGCCCGACGTTGCGCGCGGCGGCGGCGTTCACCGGTGTCGGGCGCGGTGCAACAACCTGCACCCGGGGATCCGCCGAGAGCTCGGCCAGGTCGGGATTCTGCATCACCGGAGCCGCGGTGCGATTGCTGTCCACCAGCACGACTTCCAGTTCCACCCCGCCTTGCGCCAACACGCTGCGCAGCGCCCGCCCCACCCATTCGGGGCGATCACATGTGGGCAGAATGACACTGATCAAACTCATCAAGTAGTCCGGGGAGAGCCGTAGTGAGTCCTTTGCTCGCGAGCCTTTAATCGGGTCAACAACGCGTAGATCACAAATCGCCATTGTCCGAGGCCACGCAGTCGGACCTGCTCCGCCAGCAAGCCAAGGTAACGGCGAAAACTGCCGTATCCCGCCATCGCTCGTTCGATATTGCCCAAAACCAACAACGCCCGACGAGCCCGGCGGCTGAAGGCCCCCCGGCGAGCGAGCCGTAAAGCTACCAAATAACTCTGCCATGCGGCTTCCTTGTTTTTGTGAACACTCACCTCGGAAAGGTGCATCACGACCAGCGGCTCGGCCACACAGGGAACCCGGGTAACGGCATGGCGATTGCAGAACTCCAACATCAGCACGCGGTCTTCCGCCGTGAGGATTCGTTCGTTGAAACGAAGCGCTGGATCATGCCGGTGCATGATCATGGAAGTGATCAAGCGGGCCCGGGTGAGCAGTTCATCACCCTCAAACCAAGTCGCATCGCACTGGCGAAGTCGCCTCCGTCGCGGCCATTGAAACCAGTAACCGCAGAGCACCACCGCGGCCCCGTCCTGCTGGGCCCGGGCCAGGGGCTGCGCCAAGCGACCGGGCAGATATTCATCATCATCGTCGAGGTAGCTGACCCACTCGCCTCGAACTAAGGCCAATCCAGCGTTCCGCGCCGTCGCAGCGCTATACGGCCGTGGCTCGGGCCGCACCAAAACCACCCGAGGATCGGCCAGCAGGTCCGCCACCAGCGGATTATCCTTCACCGGATCACAGTCGTGATTGCTATCGACGAGGATCACTTCGAAGTCGACGTCCGTCTGCTGCAGGACGCTCCCCAATGCCCGGACCAACAACTTGGGCCGATCGCACGTGGCGAGCACAACGGAAACTTCGGGCATGACAGGGAAAACTGGGAAGTTGATGGGATATGTTCAAGCACCCCGCCCACAGCGTTGTTGCCCCGGGACCGGGAGCTGTGCGTCAATCCGCCGAAGATGAGCATGATGAATCCGGTTTGGCGCGATCGCATTTGGGGCACGGTCTCCATCTTCGTCGCAGGTGCGCTGGGATTGCTCGTCGCCCAGGGCGAGTGGCTGCTGCCCGCCATGGTGGCCGCCGCCGGCATACTGATGGTGCTGATCAAGTTGGAGGCCCGCACCCCCGGAAACCTGATTCTGGCAGGTCTCCTGGCCGGCTACGTCGTGGGTAACCGCGGCTTTGCCCACCTGATGCCCATTCCCGGTCTGCCCCTGCTGCCCGGCGAAGCGGGACTGGCTTTGGTTGCCGCCTTTCTGTTCATCGAACGGGCCTCCCGCGAAGAGCGGGTGTCATTCTGGGATCCAATGGGGTGCTTCATCGCGGCCTGGATTCTGATCGGCTGCAGTCGCATGGTGTTCGACTTTCGCTCCTTCGGCATCACCGCGCTGCGGGACTTCGCAATGGTCTACTACGCGGCTTTTTATTTCCTCGCCCGCGTGATCGTGCTCCGCCCGGGAAACGCCGCCCGCCTGCTCCTCGGGACTGTGCAGTGGTCCGCCCTGGCGATGGTGCCGATCTATTTCTGGTGGCGATATTCACCCGAGCTGGTGTTCAGCCTTTTTTCCATCGGCGGCATCCCTTTGGTCTTTTATAAAAATGATCTGGTCGGACTCTATGCGGCGCTGGGAGCGGGCCTGCACTTCCTGCGGTTCGAAGAGACCCGGCGGCCGGGCTACCTCCTGTGGAGCTTGATTTTGGTCGGCACAATTCTCGCGACCGACAATCGCGCGTCACTGGTCGCCCTCATCGTCTTCACGGCCGCCGTTTCCCTCACCGGGCGCTGGCGCATGGCCGCAGTATTCGGTGTCGGCGGAGCGTTGGCGGCGCTGGCGATTGTGGTGGTGGCCCATTTGCAAAACCGCAGCTGGCAGGAAACGCCCGTTTTCGAGGTCTATGAAGCCGTCGCCTCGATGACCGACCCGACCGGCGCCCGCGAGTATCAGGGCGAAGGCACGGGTTCGAAAGGTGACAACAATCTGTTCAGAGCGGTTTGGTGGAGGCTGGTGATCGAGGATACCTGGGAGCAGTCGCCGGTATTCGGACTGGGCTTTGGTTACGATCTGGCGAGCGAATTTGAGCGGGAATACTATGCCGGGATCGCCGGCGACTTTTCCGCCCGCAGCCCTCACAACGTGTTCATTACGGTGTTTGCGCGGATGGGTTTGGTGGGCCTGGCGGGCTTCATGGTGGTCATGGGGCTATTGCTCAGGAACACCTGGCGAGCGGCGCGAACCGACGACCTGGGCGCCCTCAAGGCGTGGGCCGCGGCCGTGGCAATTCTGGCGAGTGCAACATTCGGGGTCGTCTTGGAGGGACCGATGGGAGCGGTGGTATTCTGGATCATGCTGGGGATCGCCAGTGGATTGGGTCAGGCTGAGGGACCGGTTGATGACCTGCCCGCCCTCGAGGACGCGCAAGCGCAGGCCTGACGCGATTTCTGACCGCCGCGGGTGGAACCGCGCTTGATTTTGCGCGCCGGAACCAACCTGCTAGTCGATCGGTAGTTCGCCTGATTCCGTTCCGATCCGCCATGGCCGTTAATCTCCGCACCCCCATTGAATTTTTCAGCGTTTTTAAGCTGAAGACCCGGGAGCGGTGGGATATCGGCACGCCCCTCATCATCGTGGTGCTCTGCGCCATCGGTCTGGCATTCATCTACAGCGCCCAGTATTCCGTGGAGCGGAGCTCGTGGGAAATGCAGGTATACTGGCTGATTCTCGGGCTGTTCGTCTATGTCGGCACCTCTCTGATCGACTACCGATTCTGGCTCCGGGTGGTGCACTGGTTCTACGCGGGGTCCATCCTCCTGCTCATATTGGTGTTGATTCCCGGGGTCGGCACCGAGGCCTACGGGGCCCAGCGCTGGCTGCGGGTGGGCCCGATCGGGTTTCAGCCGTCGGATCCCGCCAAAATTGCCGTTCTGCTGGCCGCCGCGACCATTCTGATGCGCGAAAAGGTGGGATCGGTGGGTCAATCCCTGGGCGTGCTCGGAAAGTTGGCGCTTGCCGTGGGAATCCCCGTCCTCCTTATCCTGCGACAGCCGGATATAAAACCGGCGCTGATCCTGCCCCCCATGGTTTTCTCAATGCTCTACGTTTCCCGCCTCTCGACGCGGTTCTTTGTAGGTGCGCTGGGAGCCTTCCTGCTCCTGGTGGGCATCGTGGCCTGGGACGGGGCCCGTTACGTTAAGTTCATGGAGGAGAACAACTACTCTTACGTGAACGACCGCGGCAAATACGAGCCGCACAGCTGGCTGCCGCTCGGCGACTACCAGCGCAATCGTATCATCTCTTTCACCAATCCCGACAAAATCGATCCGATGGGCATCAGCTGGAATCAGCGACAGTCCCTCATTTCGGTCGGGAGCGGCGGACTGCTGGGCAAAGGTTGGACCGAGGGCACGCAAGCCCAACTCGGCTACCTCCCGCGCGCAGTGGCCCACAACGACTTCATTTTCTCGGTTATCGCCGAAGAAAAAGGACTTTTGGGAAGCCTCACGGTTCTCAGCTTGTTTGGTTTGATGTTGTTTAACGGCATCCGTATCGCGGGCCTCGCTCGCGACCGGTTCGGCACTCTGCTCGCCCTCGGCGTCACCGTGCTCTTCTCGGTTCACGTATTCGTTAACATCGCCATGACCATCGGGCTGGTGCCCATCACGGGCATACCACTTCCCTTCATTAGCTACGGTGGTTCCTTCCTGCTCAGTTGCTGTCTGCTGCAAGGACTCGTCCAGAGCGTCTATCGATTCCGAAAGGACTTCACGTGAAACTGAACCTTTCCCTCGATATCGCACGCCGGTTCGACTCCCCTTGCGCCGCAACATCCGCTTTCGGGACCGCCGTCCAACCCAAGGACACAACCCGACATGAGCGATCAGAATTCCCCCCGGGACGGCGCCGCCGACCCGACCTCAAAACATGACGAAGAACTCGCCAAGCCACCCCAGCAACGCAAGGCCGCCGCGACCGACCGTAAAGGTCTGAAAAAAGGCGCCCAGGACCGCGCCAAAAAGCGTCCCCTCCTCCAAAAAATCGTTGCCGCGTTCCAGAAGGAAAAATCCTCCTTCCGTGAACTCATCATCAATGCCGAGCCGCTCGAGAAGCGGGTCGCCCTGCTCGTGGATGGCGTGCTCGAAAAATACGAGATCGAGCGCGACTCCGACAACCGCATGGTTGGTGGCATCTACAAGGGCCGGATCAAGAATCTCGATCCCGGACTGAAGGCCGCGTTTGTCGACATCGGCTACAACAAGAACGCCTTCCTCCATTACTGGGACATGCTGCCCGCCGCCGCCGACTCCTCCGTCGAGGTCGTCCGCGTTAACAGCAAAAAGAAAAAGAAGAAGTCCGGTGATGAGCCGACGGTGAAGGACATCCCGAAGCTTTACCCCGCCGGTTCCGAAATCGTCATTCAGGTGACCAAGGGGCCCATCGGCACCAAGGGTCCCCGCACCACCACCAACCTTTCCCTGCCCGGCCGCTTCCTCGTGCTCATGCCCTACAGCGATCAGTGCGGCATCTCCCGCAAGATCGAGGACAACCGCGAGCGTCAGCGTCTCAAGCGCCTGATCAACGAGCTCACCATCCCCGAAGGCATGGGCGTCATCGTCCGCACCGCCGGCGAAGGCAAAAAGGCCCGCTACTTCGTGCGCGACCTGCACCTCCTGCTGAAAACCTGGGCCCAGATTCAAGCCCGTGAATCCAGCGAGCGTTCCCCCGCCTGCCTCTACCAGGAGCCCGACATCGTCGAGCGCACCGTGCGTGACTTCCTCACTGAGGACGTCGACCGCGTATTGGTGGACAACACGTCCGACCATACCCGCGCCCAAGCCGCCGTGGCACAGATCTCCGCCCGCTCCAAGGGCAAGATCGCGCTCTATCAGGACAACATACCCATCTTCGAGCGCTTCAACATCGAGCGCCAGATCGAGCAAACGGCCCTGCGCAAGGTCGGCCTGCCCTCCGGCGGTGAAATCGTCATCGACGAAGTGGCCGGACAATGGATCGCACTGGCCCCTGTGTTCATCGGCGCCACCCATGCGGGCGCGGACGTTTTGGCCCTGTGGCCCGGTTGGGTCGTGGCCTTCGCGGGCTTTCGCCTGTTCGACATCTGGAAACCCGGCCCCGTGGGTTGGGCCGATCGGCGGGGAGACGCTCTTGGCGTGATGCTGGACGATGTTTTCGCTGGTGTCATGGCGGCGATCTGCGTGATGATCGGCGCAGGCATCTCGCACGGAGTGTTCGGCGTATGACCGACGATCTGTCCCTTTCGGAAAAGATCCTAGAGCGGTTCAAGTATGAAGGCCGCATGATCGCCACCGCAGAAAGCTGCACCGGCGGGATGGTCAGCGCGGCGCTGACCGATATCCCCGGCTCTAGCGCGGTGGTCGAGAGGGGCTTTGTCACCTACACCAACCGCGCCAAGGAAGAGATGCTTGGCGTGCGTCCCCAGATGCTAGAGGCGCACGGAGCGGTCTCGGAAGAGGTCGCGCAGGAAATGGCCCAAGGGGCGCTGCGTCATTCGGGGGCCGATGTGGCTGTCAGCATCACCGGCATCGCAGGGCCCGGCGGGTCCGAATACAAACCCGAAGGGCGCGTCTGCTTTGGGCTAGCGACGACTCAGGGATTTTTAAAAGTCGAAACGGTTGAGTTCGGCGCAATAGGCCGCGCGAATGTTCGCGCCGCCGCCCGCGATCACGCGTTGGCGCTGCTGCTGTCCGCGCCGTCAAGATCATGTGCGCGCTTTTCACAGGCGCGTACGATCCGCTGCATC
>CAKZMS010000122.1 GCA_937128785.1 uncultured Opitutaceae bacterium
ATATGGCCACTTCCGACCCAGATGTTGCTGCTGACTCCCCCCGCGTCGTCCTGATCGAGGATGAAACGGTATTTCGGCAGCTTTTGAAGCGTTCGCTCGAAAAGCGAAAAGGGTGGAAGCAGGTGGAGGACTACTCCAACGGCGCCATCGGTTTGGAAGCCTGCATGGAAGATCCGCCGGACCTGTTGTTGGTGGATCTACAGCTTCCGGGAAAGCATGGCCTCGACATCGTGGCCGAGCTGATTCCTGCCCATCCGGAGGTGAAGGTTCTCGTTCTCACCGGGCACGCTGAGCCGCAATTGCCGGCCAAGCTCATGCGCTTGGGAGTAGCTGGATTCGTCGATAAGACGGCCCCTCTGGCATATGTCATTCAGGCCATCGATACTGTGATGGCCGGTGGAATGTTCTTTGCCTCCCACGTCGCGGCGGAGACCGGTCCTTCGGCCGGTAATCTTCCCCCGGCGAGTGGCGCCTCTCCCTCCGTGCTCTCGGCGCGGGAACTGGAGGTCGCCCGGTTGGTTGCGGCCGGTCGCTCCTCCAAGGAAATTGCCTCTGATCTGGATCTGAGCACCCGCACGGTGGAAAAGCATCGGGCCAACATCATGGAAAAACTGGGCGTGCGCGAGGTCGCGAGCTTGGTGCGATGGGTGCTGCAGAACGGGCTGGGATAAGTTCGACTCAGAATTCGAGTTGGCCCCGCAGGTAGATCACCGCGTTGCCGGCGATCAGCGCCGGCGGGCCCAGGCGTTCATCGAAACCATCGTAGCGGTGGGACCACGTGTCGCTGGGGTCATTCCAAATGCCAAAGCCCACGGGGGAGGTGAGCAGACCGGCGCCGCTCTCCGAGGTCCAGCGCGTCAGTCCGGGAGCTTGGCGATTGAGGGTGTGATGGGCGCGGAGCGTGGCGGGCTTGGCGCGGGGTTTCGCGCGGTCGAGTTGAAACACGCGATAGCCGCAGGCCGGCAGCGGGACGATGGCGTTGAGGCGTCGCCAGGAGGTGCCCATGGGACCGAAGCAGGGTTCGGCGGTGCTCCATTGGATCGGGTAGTTGCGACCGGTGTCCAGATCGACGAGGAGGGTGAGCGGGTCGCCGCCATTGGGCGCTTCGAAGGTGTCAAAACTGACATGAGCCTCGCGGGCCCACGGGAGCGGGTTCCACGCGAGCAGCGCTCCCTCGGGCACGCCGCGCAGATCGATGGCCCGGGCGAGGCGGTGCAGTTCGAGGATCTTCAGTTCGTCGGCGGGATGAGCCGCCGCCCCGAAGCGATCGCGGATGGATAGGTCGTTGGAGGCCGTGCAGGTGCCGCCGAGAATATCGTGGAACTGGTTGAAGAGCAGGTGCTCCCACGGGCGTTGGAGGGAGCGTGCGGCAGCGGGTTCAGGCAGCGCCAGTTGGGCGGCGGTGGCGGCCAGCTCGGCATCGACCAGGCTGCGCTCGATGCGGCGGTTTTGTTGTTTGATGTCGCGGTGGGCCGCATAGCACCCCGGGGCGTGTTTGTTGAGTTCCCCCCGCACCACCGGGAGGTCGGCGAACCCGGCTTCCTTGGTGATGGCGGCGAAAAACTCGCCCACGGTGCTGAGCCGCAGCTCGGGCAGGCTCTCGTCCCCCTGCAGTCGGCGGATGCGCTCCAACTGCCGGCGCGTGGGACCGCCGCCATGGTTGCCCACGCCGTAGAGGAACATGCCGTGATTGATGCCGGGGGCGAAGTTGGAGTCGGCGGCGCGGCGAATCTCGGATTCCAGATGATCGGCGTCGGCATCGGGACTTTGGCCGTAGTTCTGCGGCAGGTGCCACGTCAGGACCCGTGATCCGTCCGGTCCCTCCCACCAAAACAAATTCGGCAGCTCACGCTCCCACGGCATGGGTCGCATGAAAACGTAGTTAGTGAAGCCGGCGCCGGCCAAAAGGGTGGGCAGGCCGGCGGCGTGACCAAACGAATCGACGTTGTAGCCAATCTTCACGTCGACGCCGAATTCCGATTGAAAGTAGCCCTTACCGTAGAGGCTTTGGCGGACAAAACTCTCCGTGGACGGGAGATTGCAGTCGGGCTGCTCAATCCAGCCGCCGACGATTTCCCAGCGTCCCGTTTTTATGAAGTGGCGGACGCGTTTGAAGAGGCGCGGGTCGGCGTGTTGCACCCAGCGATAAATCTCCGAAGACGCGCGGGGGAACTTGAAGGCGGGCTCGGTATCGAGGAAGTTTACCGCCGACTGCAACGTGGTGAGTGCTTCCGAACAACCATCCCGCCACGGCCACAGCCAGACCGGGTCGAGGTGGGCGTTGCCGATGAGGTGAAGCACGCGCGATTTCGACATATCTCAAAAGTAGGAGGTCTCACGTGTTCTGAAACAAGTAATTTGTTATTCTGAAACTAAAGTTTGCATGTTTCTTATCAAAAGCCGTAATCCGTCTTCTGGACTTGGCCGGCCCCAAGACCGGTTTGACCTTCGCCCATGAAGCCCCCGAGCGATCTCCGTCCCAATATTCTGTTGATCATGACCGATCAGCAGGCGTTGCACACCTTGTCGTGTTACGGTGCGCCGGTGGCGCGATCTCCGCATCTCGATGCGTTGGCGGCGGACGGGGTGCGGTTCACCCGGGCGGTCACGCCCTGTGCCTTGTGCACGCCGGCGCGGGCCAGTTTGCTGACGGGACTCTATCCGCACGGTCACGGGGTGTTGTTCAACACCGGCGTTTATTCCCGTTTTGACGAAACCGCCTGCGGACAGGGGCTGACGTTGTATCCCTCGCGCCTCGGGGAGGCGGGGTATCGTCTCGGTCACCAGGGCAAATGGCATGCGGGGCTCACGCCGACCGCCAAGGAGGCGGGATTCGAAGGTTTCAGTCTGCGGGATTATGGAGGCATTCGGCACGACGCGACGTTTCATCGCTATCTGGAGGAACGCGGGCTGCCGCAGCCGAAACCACATTTTGAATTTGTGGCCGAGGGGGGCGATCCGACCCGGAGTGGGGGCAACACCAGCGGATGGGCCGAAGGGGATATCCGTTCTTCACCGTGCCATTTCATCACCGATCTCACGCTGGCGCAGCTGGACGAGTTCAAGACGTCGGATCAGCCGTTTTTCCTCGGCTGTCACTACTGGGAACCGCATGCCCCCTACCTGCCCACGGAAGACTTCAAGGACCGCTACGATCCCGCGGACATCGCGCCGTGGCCGAGTTTTGGGGCGGAGCACGGATCCCGTTCGGCGTGGCATGCACGTATGCGGCGCGAGGTTTTCCCGGGCGCGGCGGAAGCCTCGTGGGAGCAGTGGGCGCAGGTCATCGCCCGCTACTACGCGCAGGCCGCCATGGTGGACGCGGAAGTAGGTCGACTCATCGCCGGACTGAAAGAGCGGGGACTCTACGATAACACCATGGTCGTGTTCGCATCGGACCACGGCGAATCGGTGGGTATTCACGGGGGCGTCTTTGACAAAGGAGGCCTCGCCTTTGAAGAGCTGTATCGGATTCCCCTGATCGTGAAGCCGGCGGGCGGGGCGACCGAAGGGGGCGGCACGTGTGATGCCTGGGTGTCGCTGGTCGATCTGGCTCCGACGTTCTGTGGCACGGCCGGCACGACCATGCCGGCATGCCACGGTCGGGATCTTTCCCCGCTGCTCGCGGGAGAACTCCCGGCGGACTGGCGGGAGGATCAGTTGGCCGAGGATCACGGCCACCGCGTGATGTATGCCCAGCGGATTCTATGGTATCAGCATTATAAATACGTATTTAATCCCTCCGACCGCGATGAGCTCTACGATCTGAGCGCCGACCCGGCGGAGCTCGACAACCGGATCGATGCCGCCGCCTTGGCCGACGTGCGGCGCGAGCTGCGGCGCCGTTTGCGGACGCGGCTGCAGGAAACCCACGATCGGCTCGGGCCGCAGGTCGAGCAGCTGCTGGCCGATTAAATTTAGTGTCCCTCTCTCTCTACTCCCATGGCTTGTATTCACGATCTTGACCGCCGCCGCCAGGTGCATCTCGACTTTCACACCTCTCCGTTGATCGAAGGGGTGGGAGCCGATTTTGATGCCGACACCTTTGCCGAAACGGTGGCCGATGCGGGCATCGATTCGATCACGCTGTTCGCCCGCTGCCACCACGGCTTGTGCTACTACCCGACCCAAGTGGGTGAGATGCATCCGGGTTTGCAGGGGCGCGACCTGCTCGGTGAACAGATTGAGGCGCTGCACCGGCGCAATATTCGCTGTCCCATTTACACGACGGTGTCCTGGGATGAGTGGACGGCGGATCGCCACCGCGATTGGCTGCAGATCGACGCCGACGGGCAGATCGCTCAAGTGCGTAACCGCCGCGAGGATGGGGTTATCGACCCGGGCGGCTGGCGCTACGTCAACTGGCTGCACCCCGATTACCAGGCGTTCCTGATGGCGCAGGTGGACGAGCTGTTCCGCGGTTACGATGTGGACGGCCTGTTTTTTGATATCCTGTCGTTTGCCCCCGGCTGTTGCTGGAGCGAAACGTCCCGGGAATTCCGGGAAAAACACGGTCTCCTCGAT
>CAKZMS010000123.1 GCA_937128785.1 uncultured Opitutaceae bacterium
GGGTGGTTTTGATTCAACGCAGTCCAAATATCCTGAAGGATCACTCCCCCGCCGCCTCGGAAGTCGTGCAGCAGGCTTTTCGCGACGAAGGGATCGACCTGCACACCGACACCAAGATCGAGAAGATCCGCCAGACTGCAAAAGGAGTTGAGGTCAGGTTCCAAAGTGAGGGTAAAAAACTGACCCGGCGCGCGGATCACCTTTTCAACGCTTTGGGCCGTGAGCCCAACACTGAGGGTCTTAAACTTGAGAACGCAGGAGTCGCGTTAACCAATGCGGGGAGGATCGGAACCAATCGCTGGCAGCAAACCTCGGTCAAACACATCTACGCCGCCGGAGACGTTTGCGGCCCCCACGATATCGTTCACTTGGCCGTTGCCCAAGGGGAGTTAGCCGCACGACACGCGTTCGGGGTGCAGAAGCTTCGCCCGATCAATCACGACCACTTACTGAATGTCGTATTTACCGAACCACCCATAGCGTCAATCGGACTCCAAGAGTCAGCTTTAAAGGCTGTGGGCCAACCATACCTGGTCGCGGACTACCCCTTCGACGACCACGGCAAGTCGATCCTCATGGAAGCCAAGCGGGGCTACGTCAAAGTCATCGCCGAACCGACTAAAGGCAGAATTCTAGGCGCAGAGATCGTGGGCCCACAGGCAGGAGAATTGATCCATTGCTTCAGCGGACCCATCGCCATGCGGGCGACTGTTTTTGATCTGCTCGAAGCGCCTTGGTATCATCCTACCTTGGCCGAAATCCTGACTTACCCCCTCGAAGATATCGCTGATGCAATCTCCGGTTAAAGAGCCAGTAGCTCCTCCACGGTAACTCGTTCTTCATAGATCGCTTTCCCGACAATGACGCCGTCCAGATTTGGGCGGCGTTTTTCTATTTCGGCGAGCGCCTGCACATCCGAAAGCTGGCTTACGCCGCCACTCGCAATAACGTGAGCACCGACTGCCGCGGCCATGGCTTCCTGAGCCGGAAGATTGGGGCCGGTCAACATCCCGTCGGTGCCGATATCCGTGTAAATGATCGTGGACACGCCGATCTCGTCCATGCGTCGGGCAAAATCCAAGGCATCGAGACCCGTGGTATCCACCCACCCTTTCACGGCGACCTTACCGTCTTTAGCATCGATCCCAACGGCGATTTGATCACCGAACTCTCGCACCAATTCCACGATGAAGTCTTCGCTTTCCGCTGCTCGTGTCCCCACCACCACTCGCGAGACTCCCAAATCAAGCGACTGACGCACGATTTCAAGGGAGCGCTGTCCACCGCCCAG
>CAKZMS010000124.1 GCA_937128785.1 uncultured Opitutaceae bacterium
GACCGATCGCATGCCGGAGTTACTGATGACCCATCATGCGGTCATCAGCAAAGCCGGTGGTGCCACGACGCAGGAGGCGATCGCCGCGCATTGCCCGATGATTGTGAATCAAATCGTTCCCGGGCAGGAAGAGGGCAATTACGAGATTCTGCACCGGCACAATATCGGCGGGCTCGCTGAATCGCCGGAACGGGTGGTGCAGACCCTGCGCGACGCGTTTGCCGACGACGGCAAAATCTGGCGCGGCTGGCATCAACGGGTGTCGGACTTGGCCCGTCCCAGCGCCGCCGCTGATACCGCGACCTTCGTTTTACGTCGACATCGACCGAATTTTCCCCCCGCAATTCAACCGACTGAACCGGAGATCTCCCGTCATGGATAAAAAAAACCTGCAGGTGCGCACCGTCATCATTTCCGATGTCCACCTTGGCACGCCGGATTGTAAGATCGAGCAGGTGAATCATTTCTTGCGGCGCGTGCGGTGCGAGAAGCTGATCCTCAATGGTGACATCATCGATGGTTGGCAGCTGCAGCGTTCCGGGCAGTGGACCAAGGCGCATACCCGGTTTGTGCGGATCGTGCTGAAGAAACTCGAAAAACGGGACACGGAGATCATCTACCTGCGCGGCAATCACGATGATGTGCTCTCGAGCTTCATGCCGCTGGAGTTTGGCAATCTCTCCGTGGTCGAGGACTACGTGCACCACACCCCTCAGCGCGACTACCTGGTATTGCACGGTGATGTGTTTGATACCGTGACGAAGAACTTTGTGTTCCTCGCCCACCTGGGCGACTGGGGCTACCGCGCGCTGCTGAAATTAAACCGGGTTTACAACGCGTGGCGGGCATGGCGCGGCAAGGAGTATTGGTCGTTGAGCAAGGCCATCAAGGCACGGGTGAAGGAGGCGGTGAACCATGTCTCCAACTTTGAGGATCACATTGCGCAGTTGGCCGAGCAGCGGGGATGCACCGGCGTGATGTGCGGACACATTCACACCCCGGCCGATAAAATGCTCGGTGAAGTGCACTACTTGAACTCCGGCGATTGGGTCGAGTCTCTCACGGCGATCGTCGAGCACATGGATGGGCGCATGGAGTTGGTCGAATTCAGTGAATTCGCCGAAAGCTTTCCAATGCCGGCGAAAGAAGAGACGGACGAGGTAGCGGACGTTCCGGCCGAAATCGCGGCCGTGGTGAACAGCGCTTAGTCCGCCGCCAACGGGGGCAGGGCGGCAGCTTTGCGTCGCTCGTAGCCCAGCAGGGTGCCACTGCGCCACATCCTCCGGGGGAAGTAGGCCATCGCGATAATCACCAGGTTCACGCCGACGAAGGCGAGCAGAGCGTTGAAGGCTTCATCCATGAATCCGTAGCTGTGCAGCCCGACCCCCAGCATGTTGGTGCCAAACCAGCTCCAGCTGGTCACGATGTTGCCGAAAATTGCCAGGGCCATGATGCCGCGCGTCTTGGCCAGTCCACCCCAGCGGGCGTGCAGGATGATGGCGTTCCAGACCACGATGAGCAGCGCCCCGTTTTCCTTCGGATCCCAACCCCAGAATCGACCCCAGGATTGATCGGCCCAGATGCCACCGAGGATGGTGCCCACGAGGCTGAACAGCGTGGCGAAGCAGACGATGCCGTAGACCATTCGTTCGAGACTCTTGGCCGTGTCTTTGTCCAGCGATTTGGTGAAGACCCCCCGCAGCACGTAGATGATGGCGAGGAATCCCGCGAGGAACGTGGCGGAGTATCCAATGGTGATCACGATAACGTGAGTCGCCAACCAGAAGTTGGAATCGAGCACGGCGCGCATCATCTCCAGAGTGTCACCCGACAGGGAAAGCTGGTGGGCGATCACCATGGTGGCGAACCCGGTCATGCCGCCGGCGGTCGCGCCAATGCCGTTGGGATAAAGCTTCTCCAACACCACACAGAGGAGTACACAGCCCCATCCCACGAAGAGGGCGGAGGAATAGAGGTTGGTGACCGGGGGGCGTCCCTCCAACCACATGCGCGTGACGATTCCAGCCGTGGTCAAAACCAAGGTAAGAACGAGCACCCAATAGGCGGACTTTTGGAGCGGTTTCGCCCAGAACAACCAGGAACTGATCGCGAGGATGAATACAAAGATGTAGAGTTGAAGGCTCACATAGAACGGCTCGGCCTGATTAAATGCCTGCTCCGTTCGGGACTTCCCCATCTGGTCGGAGAACTTGCTATCCAGTTGGGCGGTGTAGAGTGCGACGATGGTGTTGAACGTCTCGGGCGACTGCTCCCGCCATGCCCGGCCCAATCCGGCGTAGGCGAGGGCGTAGGGATTCACTACGCCGCTCTGGAAAGATTCCAGCAGTGCCCGGCCGGTTTTCTGCCAATTGTGGTCGGAGGTGTCTTCGCCCAGGGGGGGCAGAGGCAGCACGCTGGCCAATTGATCCATCCGGAGAAAAAGCTGGCCGGCGTCGATCATCTCGGTGGCGAGGACCTCGTCGTGGGCTTCGCCTTGCGAGCGGGCCCGAACCGCCGCGATTCCGTCCGCGTAGTTGTCCTGCAGGGACTGCAGCCGGCCGAGGAAATCATCGTCGCTGGGAGGGGCCAGGCTGTGCTTGAGTTGCTGATAGATAATGAGCTGGTTGCGAATCTTGAGCACGGCCCGTTGGAACGGGTCGCGTTGGGGAGCCTCAAGCTCGGCGGCGAGTTCGCCCTGGCGGTCGATTTCGGCGAGGTAGGGTTCTAGTTGCTCGAAGGAG
>CAKZMS010000125.1 GCA_937128785.1 uncultured Opitutaceae bacterium
GATACGCTCAAGGTGCGCAACCTGGAGGGGTTTGGCATCGATGAAAAGCACCCCGGGCTCGGTCCCGCGGGCGCCCTCGTTTACTACGCGACGGAAAACCTCTGCGCCAAACCCGAGAACCTTCGCAGCCTGCGGGAGTATCGCAGTGCCAAGACGCTCCTCATCGACCCTGCGACCCTGCGGAACTTGGAGATTTTCGTCTCCAGTCGCGGCACGCGAACGGGCTCTCTACTGGCCGCGATCAATCGCACCTCCACCGCGGCGGGAGCGCGCTTGCTGGAACGCTGGGTCGGCGCGCCGGAACTGGATTTGGCCGAGATCAAACGCCGTTCCGCGACGATCGGTGAGCTTTTGGGCCACCCCATGTTGCTCGGAGAATTGCGTGAAGTCCTGCGCCAAGTGCGGGACATTCCGCGCATCCTTGGCCGCCTGCAGAATCGACTGCGCAATCCACGGGAGCTGGGCGGCATCCGGGATACGCTGACCCAGTTGCCGGACATCATCCGGATCCTGCAGGAGTTTGGCGGCACGGTGGCCGGTCACTACCCCAGTCAGATTGCGGAACTGCCGGACCTCCGGGATCTCCTTACCCGGGCTTTGGCTGACGATATGCCCGCCGATGTGAATGACGGCGGCACCATTCGGGACGAGCTCGATCCAGAGTTGGACCGGATTCACGCGCTCACCCGCGACAATAAAACCTGGTTATCTGAACTTGAAACCAGCGAGCAGGCTCGGACCGGCATCAAGAGCCTGAAGGTGAAATACACCAATAATTTCGGCTATTACATCGACGTTACCAAAGCCAATCTGCACCTCGTGCCGGACGACTATATCCGCCGGCAGACCACGGTTAACAGCGAACGGTATGTGACCGATGAGTTGAAACAAAAGGAGAAGGAAATTCTCCACGCCGAAGAGAACGCCCTCGCCCGCGAAAAGGAGTTATTCGCTGAGCTGATTACGGCCGTGCTCGACGAATCGATCGCCTTGTTCAACACCGCCGGCAGTTTGGCGGAGCTTGATGTTCTGGGAGGATGGGCCGTCCTCGCCCGCGAGTGGGACTACCACCAACCGGAAATCGATGAAGGCGACCAGCTCGAGATTGTGGAAGGCCGGCATCCGGTCGTGGAGCAAATGCTGAAGTCTCCCGACACCGCCATCATCCGCGGCAACCAGAGTTTTGTGCCCAACGATACCCGACTGAGCACCAGCGAAGATCAACTGGGATTGATCACCGGTCCCAACATGGCCGGCAAATCCACCTACATTCGCCAGGTCGCACTCATCACGCTGATGGCGGAAATCGGTTGCTGGGTTCCTGCCGCCAGCTGTCGGGTAGGATTGGTTGATCGCATCTTCTCCCGCGTCGGTGCCAGTGACGACCTGGCCCGCGGCAACTCCACCTTCATGGTCGAGATGAACGAGACCGCCAACATTCTCAACAATGCCACCAATCGTTCGTTGATCATCCTCGATGAAATCGGCCGCGGCACGTCCACCTACGATGGACTGAGCATTGCGTGGGCGGTGGTGGAACATCTCCACGGCACCGGCGATCAAGGTCCCCGCACTCTATTTGCCACGCACTATCAGGAACTGACCCAACTGGACAAACACCTTCCGCGACTGAAGAACTTCAGCGTCGCCGTGAAGGAGTGGAACGACGAGATCATCTTCGTGCATCGCATCCAAGCCGGTGCGGCCGACCGCAGCTATGGCATTCAGGTTGCGCGACTCGCCGGCCTGCCGTCCGGTGTGATCGATCGCGCCAAATCTATCCTCAGCAAACTCGAGTCGGATGACAGCTCCGTGGAACTCAATGCCCCTAAAGCCA
Organism: uncultured Opitutaceae bacterium; assembly: GCA_937128785.1. Lineage (GTDB taxonomy): Bacteria > Verrucomicrobiota > Verrucomicrobiia > Opitutales > Opitutaceae > Actomonas. Next base: position 1,838 of record CAKZMS010000125.1, read on the forward strand.
AACCACGGAAGAAAATATCGGTTAAGCCGGCGGACGACTCCCAGTTGAACCTACTCTGAGCCGCACGGATTAAGAGGCCGAAGCGACCTCGGCACTGCGGGTGAGTTTCCAGAGCTCCTTCGCTTGGGCGATGGTGCGGGTGAGCGCTTCAGGATTCAGGGCCTGCTTGGGGTCATCGCCAATGCCTTTGATGGGCTCGACGTGGGCTTCCATGCACAGACCATCAGCTCCGTAAGCGATTGAAGCCATGGCGCAGGCTGGAACGTATGAAGCTCGCCCGACCGAGTGCGAAGGATCGACCACCACGGGAGCCCAGCTCTTTTCTTTGAGCAACGGAGTGATGCTCTCGTCAGGGTGGTTGCGATACCCATCCATCCCCGGCTTGGTGCCACGTGGACAGAGCAGGATGTTGGGATTGCCAAAACTCGCGATGTATTCCGCTGCCGCGATGAACTCATCAATCGGGCCCATGTGGATACTGCGCTTCAACAGGACAATCGTGTCAGTCTCAGCGATCGCCTTGCCGATGGAGCGCAACAGCGAGTAGTTCAAGGCGTTCCGCGCCCCGATTTGCAGCATGTGGACGCCGGCATCGAGCGCCATCTTGAGGTGCTCCTCGTCCATCACCTCGGCATCGACCGGCAGACCTGTGCGTTGCGAAGCTTCCATCAGGATATCCAGTGATTTGTGATCACCTTGGAACGAATAGGGATTGGTCCGCGGTTTCCATACCCCGCCCCGGATCACATGTCCGCCGGCTTCCTTCACGGCTTCAGCCGTTTCGTAGAAATAGTTCGGGTTCTTCGGATCGATGGTGCACTGCCCCGCGATCACGAACAGTTCTCTACCCAGAGTGACACCTCCCACGGTGATGTGATGCGACGCCAGGTCCGCCCGGCGGTCC
>CAKZMS010000126.1 GCA_937128785.1 uncultured Opitutaceae bacterium
ATGGCAGCAGAATTTGGAGGAAACGCATGAGCCCGAGTCGGTTAAGCTTCGTAAAGAAAAAGATATTTGGCGTTTGTTGCGAGTCTGTAAGGCCGTGCAGCGGCCGGTTTCGGTAGGTTTGATCAGGTGGCTTTTGGGCAGAAAGGGGCTTTCTAGGGAGGAACGGGCGCAGGAGCGCGAATCTTTCAGCTGGTTTTATCAATCTGCCAAAAAAGTGGGTGGGGTCCGCCGCGCGAAGCGTCCTTTCGTGGCTCCAGCGCTCCCGGCCCATGAGGTTTTGGCGAGCTTGCCAGCGCGCCGCGCGCCTCGCTCCAATTTGGCCCCGCCTCCGCTGGCGCGGGACGACTTGGGCGAGACCGATTGGGAGGTCGCGTTGGTCAAAGCTCTCCGGCGCAAAAATCTGTTGTGGCGGACGGAGCAGTCTTACCGGGCTTGGGCGAAGCGTTTCGCGAGGTTCATGGCCCCGGACTTACCTTGGAAGGCGGATGCGTCGCACGTGGATGACTTCCTCACTCAATTGGCCGTGGAGGAAAAGGTCGCGCCTTCGACCCAAAAGCAGGCGCTCAACGCGTTGGTGTTTTTTCTGCAGGAGGGTCTCAACATCGAGGTGGGGGAGTTGGACTTTCAGTATGCCCGGCCGAAGCGGCGGATCCCGTCGGTGTTGAGCCGGGAGGAAATTGCCCGGCTGATGGAGGTCATGTCGCCGGCCAATCGGTTTATGGCGGAGCTGATGTATGGCTCAGGGCTGCGATTGATGGAGCTGCTGCGGCTGCGGGTGAAGGATGTGGACCTGGAGCGGGGGCACTTGGAGGTGCATGCGGGCAAGGGCGACAAGGACCGGGTCACGGTCTTTCCGGAGAAACTCCGCGAACCGATGCAAGCACACTTGGAGCGACTACGCGTGAGGTTTGAGCAGGACCGCGCGGATGGTCTGGCGGGCGTCTGGCTGCCGGAGGGATTGGCCCGCAAGTATCCGAAAGCGGGGGAGCGCTGGCCGTGGCAGTGGTTGTTTCCTTCGCAGAAACCGTCCCGTGATCCAAAGTCGGGTTTGGTGCGTCGGCATCACATCATGGATGGCACCATCCAGAACATGGTGCGGGCGGCGGCAGACCGGGCCGGTTTCACCAAACGGGTCTCGCCTCACGTGCTGCGGCATTCCTTTGCGACGCACCTGCTGGAAGGCGGCACGGATATCCGCACGGTGCAGGAACTGATGGGTCATGCGCGGCTGGAGACGACGCAGGTTTATCTGCACGTGATGCAGAAGCCCGGGCTGGGCGTGAGAAGTCCGTTGGACGCGGGGTGAGGCGCGCGCGAATGACCAATGACCAATGACCAATGACGAATTGATGGAGCCGTCAGCTTGAAACCTCGGACGCGAGAAGGGGATCACGTTGGATCCGCCGTCGCTGAAGCTATGGCGAGATTAACGAATTGAACCTTGGGCTGCGGACACGTCTGTAGCTATGTCCTGCTACTTGAAAACTGCTACTTGGAACTTCGGAGCCCTGCTCCGCTCCATGACCCCGAGTGCTGCGGACACCTTAGCCACTATGTCTTGTTACTTGATACCTGATACTTGGAACTTCGGAGCTTTGCTCCGCTTGCTACTTTCTGAGGCCGAAGAGGAGCTGCAGGTTCGTTTGCAGGTCGCGGCCGGGGACCTCACGTCCGGCGCGGCCTTTGGCGAGGTCCTTGCAGGTGGTCTCGGCATCGCTGTCGAACATGACGACGCGCACTTCATTGCGGGCATAACCTTGGAGGGCGTCCTGCTGCAGCGGTCGCCATTCGATCGGCACCCCGTAGCGATCAAAGTCGACCTCCCATCCGGCAAAGCCCCGCAGCGGCATAGGGGCGGGTCGGAGCGCCGGATAACGTTGCAAAAAGTCCGGGGTCTTGGTCGTGGCGATACGCACCGTCACGGCTGGTTGGAGGGCCCGCCAAAAGTCGAGGAACGTATCCACTTTTTTGGCCCGAAAGGCATCATAAAACGCAAGCGGATCGACCCCGACCAGGTTCATCCCGTTCCAGACGCCATGGTCGTTCTTGCTGCCAAAACCCCGCCAACGATACCACGAGGCGAAGTTATCGGTGAGGCGCAGGCCGATTTCGAAATGCAGGTGGGAGCGTTCCTTGGGTAGCGCGCGCGCTCCGGCGCTGCGGCCCATGATACCGAGCGTGTCCCCCATCTTGACCTTGGTCCCTTTACGAATGCCGGGAGCAATGCTGGCGAGGTGGGCGTAGAGCGTGGTCACCGGCAGCTGCGCGTCGACGTGCTCCACCACGACGTAGCGCCCATAGCTGCTCAGTCCCGGTTTGGCGCTGACATGGCGCACGATTCCATCGGCGACGACAAAGATCTCGTCGAGCGCCTCCCCTCGCCTGTCCCGGGAAATCGGAAACAGGTCCAGGGCTTCGTGAAACCGGGTTCCGCTGTTGCGCACGCAACCAAACAGCCCGGACTCCACCCGCCCCGACTGGGTGGGCTGGATGTAGTTTTCGATCGGCTCACCCCGGGCATAGGCCTGATTCGGAGTCGGCCAGGCCAGCCGCATGCGTTCAGCCGCAGCCGGCACCACCAAGGTGGCCCCCCCACAAAAGAAGATTACCGCGCGAAGGACGTGCATCGGCAGGACTCAACCCAACGAGCCCGCTGTCGGCCAGCTTGAAGGCTGAAGAAAAACTGCAACAATCGGCCGATTGGCTTGTCTTTCCACTGTCATGAAAACCTCCAGACTTCTCTCTCTTCTTACCGCCCTTGGAGTCTCGGCGCTGTTCAGCGCGCCCGCCTCAGCCGATACGCCGATTCCCGTGAACACCGACGAGGTGCTTCAGATTGTCATTCACGACAACGTCATGCGCAAAACGCGCGACTACTGGACCACTTCCCGAATGGAAACCGAGCGCTACAATGTCATGCGCTACGCGCTCACAAATTCGGCCAAGAAATTGGGCACCAAAGGTGAATTTAAAGTCGAGCGGTTCGCCGCCGGCATCGAAGAAGCCAACCAGCGCCTCACCCTCTACGTCTACCGCTGGGAGGAAGGTCTGGAGTCCTTCGGACGCTCGATGACGGTTGAGTTCGCCATGGATGCCGTGCTCAGGGTCGGTGATCAGGAATGGGACATGGGGGCTTTCACGGCCCGTAGCTCCCACTACGCCGCGGGTGGCCCTTCCAGCGAGGACTTCGCCCCGGCCGCCGAACGCGCCATCGAACAATTGGTCGAACTCTACCGCGCCGCGATCGCGGAGGCCGCGACGACGGGCAAGTAATTCTTCCCTTACCTATCTCTGCAAACGGCGTCCCGTGGGGGCGCCGTTTTTTGTGGTTCATTCGGCTTCGTCCATGGCCTCAAGGACCATCTCCCCGACGGAGTCAGCCAACAAGCGACCTGCCGTGGTAAGCCGCACGCGCGATCCCTCCTGTTCCGCCAAACTCTCGGCCACCAGATCGGCAATGGCAGCGCGAGCGCGCTCCCAATGCGGACTCGGAAACCGGTCGGTCAGTTCGGCCAGATCGACGCCGTGAGTGAGCCGCAGACCAAAGATCAGCGCATCCTGGGCGAGCAAGTTGGGCGTGAGGGGCACGGAATCCACCGAAGCGCGTTTGCCGTCCGCCAGTTCCTCCAACCAGCGATTCAGATCCGCGGCGTTGGCGGCGCGCTCGCGGCGGTATTGTGATGCGGCCGACGGGCCGAGCCCGATCCACTCATGCATATGCCAGGTATTCAGATTGTGGGCGCAGCGATGGCCGGGCTTCGCAAAGTTGGCCACTTCATACTGGGCGTATCCGGCGGCGTTGAGATGCTCCCAGGTCCGCTCGTAAAGTTGGGCCTCGTGCTCGGGATCCAGCTTAACGCGCCCCTCCGATAGTTTCACCCACAGCTTCGTGTCCTCCTCGAAAGTCAGGCAATAAGTCGAAATGTGGTCGGGCGCCAACGACACCGCCTGATCGATATCGGTCAGCCATTCGGCTTCCGTCTGCCCCGGCAACGCGAACATCAGGTCGATATTGACGCTGGCGAAATCCGCCGCCCGCACGCGCTCGTAGGCCCGCATGATCTGTTCCAGGGTGTGTTGCCGGCCCAAAGCATCCAACAGGGGCGGAGAAAAGCTCTGGGCGCCCATGGAGATCCGGGTCACCCCGATCTCCTGCAAGGCTGCCAAACGCGCCGCCGTGACCGACGCCGGAGCCATTTCGACCGACCATTCGGAGATTTCATCGCCCGCATAGTCCCGCACCGCCCGGCCCAGTCGTCGGAGGGCAGCCGGCGAAAGCAGACCCGGGGTGCCCCCGCCCCAGAAGACCGTGGAGACGTCGCGATCGGGCCGCACAAGCTGCATCTCCCGCTCGATGCCATCCAAATACCGGGCAATCCCATCGGCGGTGGGGCTCGTCTGATAGAAGGCACAGAAGTCGCAGGTAGTCGCGCAAAACGGCACATGCACGTAGCGCCCGAGCGGTCCGGCGGCGGAATCCTGCGGAAGAGTGGACGTTGGAAGCATTTCGCTCATTGCCAACGCCGAGTGATTGTGTTGCGTATCGACCACGACTTAAATGCGAAAACCCATGGAAAAGAACCGCATCCTTCACGCGAGACGAATCTGGCAATGGTTGGCCGCCGCCCTGGCGATCACCCTGCTGACCGGTTGTGACGACCTCAAGATCACCAATCTGACGCCCTCCAACCTGCCGTCCAACCCCTCTCAAATCTACACGTTCTCCGCCAAGTTTGATATCAAATCGCGCGGCTACGTCGAGGGCAGCCTGCAACCGCAGATCGTCATCGACGGTCGGATACATGACCTCCAGCCAAGTCCGGTAGGGCCCGATATCTATGAGTTTGACTACCAGATTCCGGGCAATCGCTCGCAGGTGACCTACTATTTCCTCGCCACCTACGACGTTTCCTTCAGCGGCAAAGGCAACATGCGGGAATCCTACTCCCCCGTGACCACCGCGACTCTGCCCAGTCGCCAAGTCCTCTCGATGCTCTCGAATCGCGGTCCGGTCGGCGCGCGCATCGGCATCGTCGGCCAGGGTTTCACCCCCCAGGATGTGGTCACCATGAATGGTCAGCCGACCCGCACGGTGTTTGAATCGAGCAACTCGCTCAGCTTTTTTGTCCCCGCCGTGGCTCCCGCCCGAAACTACCAAGTCAGCGTCCAAGGTCCCAGCGGATCCCAGGTCGTCGGCGCTTTCCGCGTAGACCCGTTGGGCATCGAAGTATTCCCCGCGTCGCTGAACCTGAGTCAGGGCCAGACCCAGCAAGTCACCTTCACCCTGCCGCAGAACGCCCCCGCGGGCGGCCTGTTACTCGATATCACCACCGACGTGCCGGATAGTGTGATCATGAGTGAAGTCGTGGTGCCGGCCGGTTCGAACCAAGTGACGGTTCCCGTGACCGGTGGAATGCCCGGCGGCGGCGCCCTTTACCTCACCGGTTTTGGTGGTGGTGAAGTGGTGATTCCCATCAGCGTCCGCTGAGGCCTCCGCCCAGCAACCCCGTTCCGACGCCGATCCTCGCAAGGGTCGGCGTTTTTTTGGACCTGACTCGCAGATTCCCCGCCCCCTAAGTTCGCCTCCATGCCCCCGCCCCTTACCCCCCCGGGTCTTCGCCGCCTTCCTGCCCCGAAGGACAACGTGGCCATCGCCGTGCGCCGGCTGGATCCCGGCATGCAGATCACTCTTCCCGGCGGAACCATCACCCTCGAGCATACGGTTCTCGAGGGACACCGCTTCGCCATCGCCCCCATCGCGCCGGGTGCGGCCCTGCTTTCCTGGGGTCTGCCCTTTGGGCATGCGCTCACGGGCATCTCTCCGGGCGACTACGTGTGCAACGCATCCACGCTGGAAGCCCTGGCGGTGCGGCAACGATCAATCCAGTTACCGAAAGAGCCGAACTTCGCCGACTACCTTGAACCGTTCGCGCTCAAGGAGGACAGCTTCCGTCCGGCCAATTCCACTCCAATCGAAACGTCAGAGCGGAAGTTCATGGGCTTCCGCCGCGCGGGCGGGCGCGGAGTCGGCACCCGCAATACGATCGTCGTCCTCGGCACCTCGTCCCGGACCGCCAGTTTTGCCCGCCAACTGACCAAGCGGCTCCAGCATTTGGTCAAACTAAGTCCCGGTCTCGACGACATTGTCGCCGTGGCCCACACCGAGGGTGGCGGCCAACAAGAGCCCAACAACGCGTCCGAGGTGTTGCGGGCATTGGCGGGTTTCATGGTGCATCCCAACGTGGCCGCGGTTCTCGCCGTCGATGTAGGTCACGAACCCATTTCCAACGCACGCCTGCAGAGTTTTATCCAAGCCAACGACTACCCCATCGATGCCGTGCTGCATGAGTTCCTGAGTATCGGCAACGGGGTGAGTCAGGCCCTGGCCAACGGCGAAGCCACCGTGAAATCGTTCGTGGACCAAGTGGCTTCGCTGTCCCGCACGCCCGAACCGCTGAGGGAACTGCGGATCGCGTTACAGTGCGGCGGGTCCGATGCATTTTCCGGAGTATCCGGAAACCCCCTTGCCGGAGCCATGGTCCATGAGATGGTGCGCGAGGGCGGCAGCGGCGTGCTCTGCGAGACCGATGAGGTCAACGGCGGTGAGGCGCACCTCATGCGCAACATCCGGGACCAGCCAACCGCCGAGGCCCTGTTGAGTCACATCGCTCAGTTTAAGGAGCGGATGAGTTGGCACGGCGTGAGTCCGGAGGCAAACCCCTCCGCCGGTAACAAGTATCGGGGGCTCTACAACATCGCGCTCAAATCGCTCGGTGCCGTGCAGAAAAAAGACCCGCGCACCCGCGTCGATCACGTCAGCGCCTACGCCGAACCTCTACCAGGCCCCGGCTTCACGTTCATGGACAGCCCGGGCAATGATCTTGAAGCCATCGCCGGCCAGGTGGCGGCAGGCTGCAACCTCGTGCTGTTCGTCACCGGCAATGGCTCGATCACCAACTTCCCGTTTGTGCCCACGCTGAAGATCACCACCACCACCCGAAGGCACCATTTGCTTGAACGGGAAATGGACATCAATGCCGGTCGCTACCTCGATGGGAAGTCGTTCGATTCCCTCACCCGTGACGCCGTCGATCTTTTAATCCGGACCGCTTCGGGCGAACGCAGCAAAGGGGAGCGGGCCGGACAGTATCAGACCTCGCTGTGGCGAAATTGGCAGCAAACCAACTCTCAGGACCTGGCGGCAATCGCGGGCCGCGAGAAACCAAGGGGAGCGCCCCTGCCCTTGCAGTTTTCCGTGGTCGAAAAGGCCGGCGAGGCGGTGCGAACCGAAGCAGTCGGCCTGGTGATTCCCACCAGTCTGTGCTCCTCCCAAATCGCCCGCATGGCGACGGAACGCATGAACGAACAAGGCTTGGCCGCAGAGCTGGGGCTTTCGCGTTTTGTCACCCTGCCCCACAGTGAAGGCTGTGGCTTTGGCGGGGACGAAATGGAGCGCTCGCTGCATCGGGCCTATCAGGGCTACGCCACCCATCCCAACGTCGCAGCCGCCCTGCTGCTCGAACACGGATGTGAAAAGGTACCCAACGACGCCATGCGTCGGCAATTCGAGGCCAGTGACATCCCCCTCGATCGGTTTGGTTGGGCCAGCGTGCAACTCGACGGCGGCATCGATAAAACCCTGGGGAAAGTAGCGACATGGTTCCGCGAACACACCTCGAGCAAATGGAGCGAAGATTCCGCCGCGGCGGCCCTTCCCGCCGGGCTCAACCTGGGGCTGTTGGCCACCGCGGCTCCGTCTCCTGAGGTCGCCGCTGGGTTGAGCCAGTTGGCGCACACCGTTTTGGCTCACGGCGGATCCGTCGCCTTGGCCGAAGGAGATCCTCTGTTGCGCAAGCCCGCCTTCACCGACCCACTCGTCGGCGCTGTGCCCCTCGTTGCGACCTTGGCCAACGCCGAAGCGATCGCGACTCCCGGGTTTCATGTTATTCGAAC
>CAKZMS010000127.1 GCA_937128785.1 uncultured Opitutaceae bacterium
TCGATCGCCTCGCCAAATACTTGGATGAACTCCCCAACATCGTCGTCGAAATGGGTGCGATCATTTACGACCCGGGCAGACAGCCCCGATACGCCGCCAAGTTTTTTGAAAAGTATCAGGACCGAATTCTGATGGGCAAAGACACGTGGGCACCGGAGGAATACTACACCTACTTCCGCGTGCTTGAGACCGAGGATGAATACTTTCCTTACTACCGGAAGCGGCATGCGTTCTGGCGGCTCTATGGCTTGGGACTCTCGGATGATATCCTCAAGAAGGTATACTACAAAAATGCCATGAGGGTCATTCCCGGGATTGGTCCCGAATTGTTCCCCCAGGACTAGTCTCTTCGCATCATGCCTCGGTGGATCTCCCGCTTGCTCCGAACTTCGATCATCGGGTTTGGTGTGGTGATGATCGCGTTGGCGGCGATCTACCTCTACGCGATCCACGCCTTGTTTGACGCGAGCTTTGAACATCACCTGGGGTTTACCGCCGCAGATTTCAAGCCGCTGGTTTACGCCGGAGGCGGGGTGGGGGTGCTCCTCGTCTTGACGGGAATTTTGGTCCGACTTCCCCAGCCCTCTTCACCGCCGCAGCCGCGGAGTAAACGCAAGAAACGGTCGATCTCCGCTAGGCGTCAGTAGAGGAATCTGCCGTCGGGACGTGGAATTTTTTGGCCAGTCCGTAGGCCGCGACCCCCGCCACGATGATCGCGGTCGCGATCAAGGCTTCCTTGGGTTGGGACTTAGTGATGAAGAACAGCGTCCAGAACATCAGCCCCAGGTAGATCAAGGGAGGTAGCGGATAAAGCCAGGTGCGGTAAGGGCGGGGGAGATCGGGTTGTCGCCAACGGAGCACAAAGATGCCGCCCACAGCAAATACGGTATTGAGGCACAGAATGAATCCGGAGAATAGCAGGATGCTCTGAAAGGAGGAGGTCAGCACGAACACGATTGCGATGGATGATTGCACCAGAATCGCCAAAGCCGGTATCCCGTCCTCGTTCTTGCGGGCGAGCCGCCCAAACACCGAATAGTCCTCGCCGATGACCTGTAGGACTCTCGGCCCCGCAATCGTCATAGCACTGACGGTGGAGATCAGCAACAGCGACAGCACGAAGCTGATGGCCGATGCCCCCGTTTCACCGAACACATGTTGGGCGGCGATGTAACCGACCTCGACCTCGCCCTCCATCGCTTCCATCGGGGCGACGAGGAGAAAGGTGAAATTCAGCGCCACGTAGAGCACCATGACAGTGAGGGTGCTGGTGATGAGAATTTTGGGTAGGTTGCGCTGGGCGTCATCCACCTCATTGATCAGATAGGTGACGGAGTTCCACCCGGTGTAGGCGTAGTTCACGTAGATCAACGAAACGGCGAACGCGCTGCTCAGCATCAAGGTGCCATCGCCCGCGACCGGCAGAAAGCTGATCGCCTGCGTTTCATCCACCATGAATCCGCAGAGCAGGCAGAAGCCGATGATCAACCCGATTTTTGCGACCGTGAATACACTTTGAAAATTACTGCTGCGCTTCCTGCGACCGATGTGCGCTGCGGTGACTACGATGATCAGACCGATAGCCAACCACGTTTCTGACAAAGCCGGGATCGCGGCCGAGAGGTAGCTGCCAAAGGTGATGGCGGCCAAGGCGACGGGGGCGGCAAAACCAATCGTGGCGGATATCCAGCCGGAAATGAATCCCACCACCGGGTGGTAAATGCGGGTGAGAAAATTGTATTCTCCACCCGAGCGAGGCAGCGCGGCGCCAAGTTCGGCATAGGTGAGAGCACCGCACAGGGCCGTAATTCCGCCGACCACCCAGAGCATAATCAACACGAACCCCGATTTGATATCCAACAGTTGATAGCCGAGAGAGGTGAAGACTCCCGTCCCGATCATGTTGGCGATGATGACCGCCGAAGCGAGAGACGGTTTGTAGGAGGAGGCGGACATCGGCGTTTAGGAAGCAGGAGAAGAGTTGGCCTCAAGCCAAGCCGCGAATCCCGCCTCATCCAACTCACCCGCCGCCAAGGCCAGGGTGTGAATGAGGGCGTCTGATTCCGCTCCCTGAAATTTGGTTCCGTTGATCTCCAGAAATGCCGTGGCAGCGAGAAATGCGATCCGTTTGTTTCCATCAAAAAACGGATGGTTTTTCGCCAAACCAAAGGCATAGGCTGCGGCGAGTTCAGCCACGGTGGGATTCGGGTCCGAGTAGTGCCAAAGTTGTTCTGCTCGCCCCAGGGCGGATTCAAGCAACGCCTCATCCCGGATGCCTGCCATGCCGCCAAAGAGGCGGAGCGAGTCAGCGTGCAGCGCCAGCACGACCTCGGGCAAAAGCCAACGAGGGGAATTCACTTGGCCAGTTCCCGCAGGGTGTTCCGATAGCGTTTGATCAAATCCTGCCCCACCGCCATCTGGGATTCGAATTCTGAATTGCCTTGAACCAGGCGCATGCTGCCGTCGGGAGCCTTGCTCAGGTAGAGAGCCTGACCTTCCTCGACCTGCATCTCTGCCAAAGCCTCCTTCGGGATGATGATGCCGAGCGAGTTGCCGATCTTACGCACTTTGGTGGTGTGGGCCATACAGGGTATAACGGATCTTATAACACAAAAGTCCAGCCCTGAGTCCCCGGCTTATTCTTGGTGGGCCGGGAATCATCCATTCCCATCAGGGTAAACAACGACCTCAGGGTTTTGGTTTGATCACGGCCAAAACTTGGCCGGAAGCCACTTCGTCACCGACGTAGACGGGAAGATCAATCACGGTGCCGGACACGGGGGACTTCACACTCATTTCCATTTTGAGCGACTCCAAAACGATCAACGTTTCGCCTTCCTCCACCGCGTCACCTTCCCGGCAGCGGACTTTGAAGACAAAGCCGGAAGCCTGGCAAATGAGCCGGATCTGGTTGCGCTTCTTCTTCTCGGGCCGGGTCGCATCCATCACCCGCACGGGAATCTCCTCACCGTCAATTGAAACACGGTCGCCGTCGACTTCGACTTCGAAGCTGTCACCGTCCACCTTGACTTCGTAGACGGCGGCTCCGGCCGGACGGGGTTTCGGTT
>CAKZMS010000128.1 GCA_937128785.1 uncultured Opitutaceae bacterium
GATTGCTTCGCCGGCCACCACGACGGACCCCGAAGAGGGCTGATCGAGCCCCGCGCAGAGGCCCAACAGCGTGGTCTTGCCACTGCCCGACGGACCCAAAATGGCCAGGGACTCGCCGACCATCAGGTCAAAGCTTACTTCATGGAGCACAGTGAGATCCCCACCCGCGGTGGGGTAGGTTTTGGTCAGGTGCTGGACTTTCAACATGGATTGGACACTCATGGACGGAACCGCGCAGCAAATGCCGCGTCTTGTATTGTGCAAATGGCGAAGACCCTTCGTATCATAATTTTATCAGTGGTCACCACCTGTCTCACCGCGGTGGCGTATGGTGATGAACGCAAAACCATCCTCTTCTACGGGGATAGTCTCACGGCCGGTTACGGCCTGGAGGACTCGACCATCACCGCCTTTCCCGCCCGGATTCAGGAGAAAATCGACGCCGCCGACCTGCCTTACCGGGTCATCAACGCCGGTCTGAGCGGGGAAACTTCGGCCGGGGGAATCCGCCGCATCAACTGGGTCCTGCGACAGCCCGTCGATGTCTTCGTGTTGGAGTTGGGGGCCAATGACGGCCTCCGCGGCCTGCCGCTCGACGTTCTCCGGGCCAACCTGCAGGAGATCCTGGATCGGGTCCGGGCCAAGAACCCCGCTGTGCAACTCGTCATTGCCGGGATGCGCATGCCGCCCAGCATGGGGGAATACGCAGGTAAGTTTGATGCTCTATTTGCTCCGTTGGCCCAGGCCAATGACGCCGCGCTGATCCCCTTCCTGCTGCGGGATGTGGGCGCCGTCCCCGAAATGAACCTACCCGACGGAATCCATCCCAATATCCCCGGGCACCAACGCGTCGCCGAGACCGTGTGGGACGTCCTCGAACCCCTGATCACTCCTTGAACCCCTTCCTTCACCGCCTTTTGCCTGTCGTCAGCGGTCTGCTGACCTGCCTCTCCGGCGGCATGGCCTCCGCCCAATCCTGGTCACCCGAGGTCGATTTCGGGTGGCTCCACAACGACAACGTCACCAATTCCATCCGGCAGCAGAAAGACGACAGCGCGGCGACGGTCAGCGCTTCCCTGCAGCAAGTCCGGGTGCTGAGCCGTGACTGGCAAGGCAGTCTCAAGCTCGGCGCCGACACGGAATTCTGGCGCGACTATTCCGGACTCAATCTGAGCCAATTCTCCGCCGGGGCCGGCCTGCGGCGAAAGTTCGGGCTCGGACCCTATGCCACCAAGTTGGACCTGAGCTTCGAGGGATTCCACCAACTCGCCGACGTTTCCGAATGGTCGGGCAACGGCTACCGCGCGGAAGCCTCATTGCAGAAACGGTTCACACCGCAGTGGTTTGGTCGCCTCACCGCCGATCTGAAACGGCTCGATGCGAAACGGGCCGTCTACTCCGGGACCGTGGGCACGCTGACGATCGCCGCGGACTACGACCTGACGCCCGCGTGGCGCCTCTCCGCCACCGCATTTTACGGCGAAGGCGATCAGCTTTCTTGGTGCCGGGAGAGTTTTCCCGAATTCATCGCGAAGGGGCCGCAATGGACGGACGGTATTTTCGGCGGAGACTGGTTCCCCTATGCCAGCGAAGGTAATCACCGCGGCGCCAGCGTGAGCGTCGCGCGAGCCATCGGTGATCGCTCGGCCCTGACCGTCGGCTACGATTTCACGGAATCCCGCGCGCCGAAAGACCACCTTTTCCGCAATCACATCGTCAGCTTCAATTTCACCCATGCGTTCTAGACTCTTCCACCTTACCAGCCTGCTGACCGCCACCGCTGGATTACTCAGCGCTGGCGGAGTTGCGGTGACGGTCACCGACCAAAAAAACGAAGCCGTGGCCGAACTGGTGCTTTGGCTGGAACCGCTCGATGCACCGGTGCCGCCCGCCGATCCCGCCGAGCTGGCCGCCACCGTCCAACAGATCGATGAAGAGTTCGATCCCTATACGATCGCGGTGCGCCTCGGGACCAAAGTGGAATTTCCGAACCGGGATAATGTGCAGCATCACGTCTACTCCCTGTCCACCCCCGCCCGTTTCGAGATTCCCCTCCATGGCGGTGACGAAACGGAAGCGGTGGTGATGGACCAGACCGGCCACGTGCCGGTGGGCTGCAACATCCATGACTGGATGATCTCGCACATTGTGGTGGTCGATACGCCTTGGTTTGGCACCACGGATGCAACGGGCCAACTTACCCTCAACGATCTGCCC
>CAKZMS010000129.1 GCA_937128785.1 uncultured Opitutaceae bacterium
GACCACATCGCGGCCATCGCTGCGGCCGTCAAAGGACTCCCCGTCCGCTCCGTCCCCTCCCGCTCCCACCGCCTGATGCTCTCCGGCCTGGAGCCCCTCATCGTGGCCTAATGATGAATTTAGATCGACGAACGCAGAATGTCGCGGGCCTGACCGGTTCTGCATTCTGCCTTCTTCATTCCTACCTAGTGAAATGAAAAGCGCTGCCTCCAATTTTCTCGTCGTCGGTGAACGCACCAACATCACCGGCTCTCCTCGTTTTGCCCGTCTGCTCAAGGCGGAGGACTGGGACGGCTGCCTGGCCATCGCCGCCCAACAGGTCGAAAACGGCGCCAACATCATCGACATCAATGTCGACGAGGCCCTAATCGACGGCGAAGCCACCATGGTCAAGTTCCTCAACTTGATCGCCGCCGAGCCCGACATCGCCCGGGTGCCGATCATGTTGGATTCGTCCAAGTGGTCCGTGCTCGAGGCCGGCCTGCAATGCCTGCAGGGCAAAGGCATCGTGAACTCCATTTCGCTGAAGGACGGCGAAGCCGAATTCCTGAAACGCGCCCGTTTGCTGATGCGCTACGGCGCCGCCGCCGTGGTCATGGCGTTCGACGAAGAAGGTCAGGCCGCGACCCGCGACGACAAGGTCCGGATCTGCACCCGCGCCTACAACCTTCTTACCGGCATCGGCTTCCTGCCGGAAGACATCATCTTCGACCCCAACATCCTCACCGTAGCGACGGGCATTGATGAGCATAACAACTACGCGGTCGATTTCTTCGAGGCTACCCGGACCATCAAGGACACCCTGCCCGGCGCCAAGGTTTCCGGCGGCGTATCCAATGTCTCCTTTTCTTTCCGCGGGAACAATCCCGTGCGCGAGGCGATGCACACCGCGTTCCTCTACCACGCGATTCGCGAAGGCATGGACATGGCGATCGTCAATGCCGGCATGCTCGGCGTCTACGATGAGATCGAGCCCAAGCTGCGCGACCTCGTCGACGATGTGCTGCTCAACCGCCACCCGGACGCCACTGACAAACTCATTACCCACGCGGAGGAGTTGAAGGCCGCCGCCGATGCGGCCAAGGCCGGAGGCGCGGTCGCGGCCAAACCAGCCGCCGCGGCTTGGCGCGAGCTCCCCGTAGCGGAACGCATGAGTCATGCGCTGGTTAAGGGTATCGATACCTTCATCGAGGCCGACACCGAAGAGTGCCGAATCGACCCCCGCTACCCTCGCCCCCTCGAGATCATTGAGGGTCCGTTGATGGATGGCATGCGCGTCGTCGGTGATCTGTTTGGGGCGGGAAAAATGTTTCTGCCTCAGGTGGTGAAATCCGCCCGAGTCATGAAGAAAGCCGTCGCCTACCTCACCCCCTTCATGGAAGAGGAAAAGGCGCGCGCCATCGCCGCCGGCGGCACCGCCAAGGCGCAGGGAAAATTCCTGATCGCCACCGTCAAGGGCGACGTCCACGACATCGGCAAGAACATCGTTGGAGTCGTGCTGGCGTGTAATAACTACGAGGTCGTCGACATGGGGGTGATGGTGCCCTGCGACAAGATTCTGCAGAAGGCCAAGGAGATCGGGGCCGATGTGATCGGTCTGTCCGGACTCATCACGCCCTCACTCGATGAGATGGTCCATGTGGCCAAGGAAATGACGCGGGCCGGTCTGGATGTGCCCCTGTTGGTCGGAGGCGCCACTACCTCGGCCGCCCACACCTCGGTGAAAATTGCTCCGGAATACGCTCCGGGGGTGGTCCACGTGCTGGATGCTTCCCGCGTGGTCAACGTGGTGAGTGCGCTGCTCAGCGATGAGCAGAAGCCTGCGTTCATGGCCGAAAATGCCACCAAGCAGGAAAAGCAACGCGAGCAGTTCGAGGCCCGCCGCAATCGCAAGCCACTGCTCAAACTGCAACAGGCCCGTTCCCGCGCCCCGCAGTTCGACTGGGCGACCGTCGACATCCCCGAACCAGCATTCCTCGGCACCAAGATCTTCAGTTCCGAGGCATTGGACATTGGACATTCGTCATTGGTCATTCAGCTCGATGAAATCATAGATTTCATCGATTGGGGCCCGTTCTTCAGCGCCTGGGAACTGCATGGCCGCTACCCGGATATCCTGCAGGATGAAGTCGTGGGAGAAGAAGCGACCAAGTTGTTCGCTGACGCCCAGGCCATGTTGAAACGCATTGTGGAAGAAAAGCGTTTCAGCCCGCGCGCCATCATGGGTTTCCTGCCCGCCAACGCCATCGGTGACTCCGTGGAGGTTTACACCGATGTCGAGCGTAGTGAGGTTGCCGATACGTTCCACTTCCTCCGCCAACAGCAGGAGAAACCCGCCAACCAACCCAACCACTGCCTGGCCGACTACATCGCGCCCAAGGACAGCGGCCGCATTGATTACATCGGCGGATTCGCCGTGACCGCCGGTCCCGGCGTCGAAACCTTCTCCCAGGAATTCAAGGACGCTGGCGACGACTACAATGCCATCATGGTGCAGGCGCTCGGTGATCGCATCGCCGAGGCCATGGCCGAACTTTTTCACAAGAAGGCCCGCGATTTCTCCGGCTACGGCCAAACCGAAGATCTCACGATGCAGCAGATCATCCGTGAAAAGTATCGTGGCATCCGACCCGCCCCGGGCTATCCCGCCTGCCCCGATCACACCCAAAAGCCCCAGCTCTGGGATCTCTTCGACGTGGAGGCAGCCACCGGCATCAAATTGACCGAATCCAACGCCATGTATCCGGCGAGCAGTGTCAGCGGCTTCTACTGCAATCACGCCGAGGCAAAGTATTTTGCCGTCGGCAAACTCGGTAAGGACCAGGTGAAGGACTACGCCCAACGCTCCGGCCGCGAACTGGCCGACGCGGAGAAATGGCTCGGCCCATATCTCGACTACGACGCCTAAAAGCCGACGAAGCGCGCCAGCGCGGAGAGGGTGATTCTGAAAGAATCGTCCCGCAGGGATGGTTTTCACGGGTGCCCTGAAAGGGCAGTGAAAACCACAAAAATGGCTCGGACCGTATCTCTACCCCGACGCCTAAATGACGGCCAAACTTCCCTCGAAGCCGGTCCATCGTGGTATCTCAACCGCAGGCTTTTTTCAGCAGCGCAATCATGTCCCTTTCGGCGAACGGTTTCGTGAGAAATCCGACCGGACCTTTCC
>CAKZMS010000130.1 GCA_937128785.1 uncultured Opitutaceae bacterium
TGCGGGGGAAGTCGGTGGCGGCGTGGAAGCCGGCTGTGGCGAGTTTTTTGAAGTTCTCGACGGTCTTGGGGGCGACGTCGGGCCAGAACGTTACAGTCATGTCGCCGTAATCCGTGGAGATGATGGCGACTTCGTTGGAGGAGTTTTCGGTGCTCATAAAGGGCAAACCATCGCGAGCGGAGGGAGGGGCGGTCAAGCGGGAACGGGTGCTGGTGGCGCCGGGCCGTCAGCCTGCAGAGATCTTACCAAAGGTAACGGAGGGAACTAAGCCGTCAGCCTGGTGGTTTACACGGAGAAAACGGAGACCGGAGCAGAGGAAACGGAGCTCATCTCTATTGAAATTTAGTCTCTGGGCGGTGGAGTGGCTTTGTTCTCTCTGTTTCCTTCTGTAAAAACAGCGTCGGAGGGGGAGAATGAGTAAAGATAGCGGAATGGGGCGAAGGGCTTTGACCACGGCATGGGGCCTGCTTCGGTCGAGGCATGCGTATTCTCTGTCTACTCGGGTTGCTGTTGGGTGTGGTGTCGGTCTCGGCCGAGCCGATCAAGGTCAAGGTGGTCATCGTGGCCATGTTCGAGCGAGGAGAGGATACTGGAGACCGGCCAGGTGAATTTCAATACTGGGTGGAGCGCGAAGGGCTCACCGAGACCTATCCTTTTCCACAGGGTTATCGGGACCTGCGCGGCAGCCCCAACGGCGAGATTCTGGGGGTCGTCACCGGCGTCGGCACGGCTAAGAGTGCCGCCACCATCATGGCGGTGGGACTGGATCCGCGTTTTGATCTGACCGAAGCCTACTGGATTGTGGCGGGCATTTCGGGAGCCGATCCTTACGATATGTCTCTGGGATCAGCGGCCTGGGCGGAGTGGCTGGTCGACGGTGACTTGAGCCACCATATTGATTTCCGAGAAGTGCCCGAAGGCTGGACCACGGGGATGATCCCGTTGCGCAAGGCCAGTCCCTACAAGCAGCCGGTTGATGGCAGCGAAGGGCAGGTGTTTCAACTGGTGCCCTCATTCGTCGAATGGGCGTATCAAATGACCAAAGACACGGAGCTCATGGGCACGGAAGCCATGCAGAAAAAGCGGGCCATGTATGCAGGCTTCCCGGTTGCGCAGCGTCCGCCGTTTGTGCTCAAAGGTGACCAACTCGCCGCGATGCGGTATTGGCACGGTGAGATCCTCAACGAGTGGGCCAACCAGTGGGTCGACTACTACACCGAAGGCGAAGGTGAGTTTGTCACCAGTGCGATGGAAGATACGGGGACCTACGGCTCGCTGATGTGGTTGGATCGCGCGGGGAAGGTCGATGTGAAGCGGCTTCTCGTTCTGCGCACGGCCAGTAATTTTTCGATGCAGTGGCCCGGGGGCGATGCCGCCGAAAGCCTGAGTGGCGAAAAGCTCGGTCCGGGCTACTCGGCTTACATTCCCTCACTCGACGCCGCGCATAAGGTTGGCAGCCAAGTGCTGCACGCCTTGCTCGATGGCTGGGATACCTACCAGCACGAACTGCCCCAAGCTGAGTAGATTGGGTCACAGAGATCACCGAGTCAGCACAGAGGTGACACAGAATTAGATGAGCTCTGATCGGCTCTGTGCTCTCCGTGAACCCTTTTGTGCCCTCTGTGGCAAAAAAGCGGTGGAGTGGAAACCCGGTTTGGCATGGGACTTGCCGTCGTGATTGCCATGGGCGCGCTCGTGCGCCTTGCTTCCCCCTTTCCTGCTTTCTGGCGTTCCTGACTACCCCCAGTTGATCCTCCATGCCTGACGAAGATCTCGATTTCGGTGAAACCATCCGCGGCCTGATTCCCGGGCAAAAAGTTTTTAGGCGCTATACCCTCGGCAAAATCCTCGGCCGCGGGGGCATGGGCATCGTTTGGAAGGCCTATGACGAGACACTGCAGCAGGACCTTGCGATCAAGATGTTGCCTGAGATGGTGGCCGCCGATGCTGGCGCGGTGAAGGACCTGCAGCGGGAGACCGCCCGCAGCCAGCGGCTCAGCCATCCGCACATTCTACGGATCTACGATTTTGCCGAAGAGGGCCGGGCTTGTGGCATCACCATGGAGTTGGTCGAGGGCGGTAACCTGACCGAGGCCCGGGTGGAGCCGCCCAATGAGGTGTTTGAGCTCGCGGTGCTTCAGCCGTGGGTCGAACAGCTCTGCGATGCCCTGCACTATGCGCATACCCGGGCGAAGGTGGTGCATCGCGATCTGAAGCCAGCCAACCTGATGATGGATGCCGATGGTTACCTGAAGATCGCCGACTTCGGCATTGCCGCGAGTGTGTCGGACAGTGTCAGTCGGGTGAGCCAGCAGGCCGGATCGAGCGGCACGCCGCTCTACATGAGCCCGCAGCAGATGATGGGCGAGAACCCGTCGATCACGGACGACATCTACGCGCTGGGGGCAACCCTCTTTGAAATGCTGGCGGGTAAACCGCCGTTCCACACCGGCAACGTGATGATGCAGGTGCTCAATAAGGAAGCCCCGAAGCTGAATGCCCAACGCCGCTACCTCGCGGAGCAGAACGGTCGCTCGGTGGACGACGTGCCTACGACTTGGGAGGATACCATCGCGGCATGTCTGGCAAAGGAACCAGCGGACCGGCCGCAGACAGCGAAGGAAGTTTGGCAGCGCCTATCCGGCTCTGCTGTCGAAAGTCTCAAGTCGACGATCGAAAGTGCCCAGCCCACAGCTGAGGCAAGACCACTACCAACTCCAGAGCCACCGGAGGTATCCAAGCCTGGACCCAAGTCGCTGGTCAGCCCTGAGCCCCCCTCGGACCCTCAGATTCAATCCAAGCCCAACCCCAAGTCTGAACCGAAAGAGACTCCATCCAAGCGAACCAAGTCCAATCTCCCGGCAGTATTGGGTCTCGTTATGGTGGTTGGGTTGGCTGTTGTGGGTTGGAGCTTTGATGGATTACCTATTTACGGTCCTTATGGATACTCTGAGTATGCAAGCGACGGCAGCGTAGCAGACTCTACTATTGTTAATATAAAAAGTGCATTTTCAGTGAAAACAGGCACACGCAGTAGTGGCCCTGGCGGTACACACACAGGAGAGTTCGTTCAGGATTACACTTACGATCTATCAAAAGATGCACAGCCTGGCTATACCGGATCTCCTGCACATGGCGCTCTGTCTGAATATAATCTACGTTATGGT
>CAKZMS010000131.1 GCA_937128785.1 uncultured Opitutaceae bacterium
AACCTATCCCAACAGTGCGCCCAAGGATTTTGGGAGGTTTAAGCCGTATTCTACTGTTAGAATAAGAATACGTGCGCTAAATCCCTTAAGATTCCTGTCATCGCATCGTCTGCAACCCCAGCACCTAACCCTTAACCCCCGATAGTTTTCTCCACCGCGCCACGCGGTTTGTTACCTTTTCGATAAGAATCCCCCTTAATCGTCACCCCGACCGACTTCGATTTTCTGCGTCCGAACCCCTCTTCGGAGGAATCACGACTAAAATTTCCCCAGTTGGCCGTCGTGACCTTTGATATTTCTACCGGGCGCGAAGTGATTCGCGTCCGGAAGTGACCAACCCATACCATGCATACCATACAGAATAAAACCCTCCCCAAACTAGCTTTGGTGGCGGTTTCGGCCTTGTTTACGGCCGGTTATTCGTGGGCTCAGGCAACCGCCGAGTCCGCTGAGGTCGATGACGAAGAAGTCATCGTTCTCTCACCGTTTGAGGTATCTGCAGAAGAAGAGCAGGGCTACGCCGCTGCTACGACTCTTGCAGGTAACCGTTTGAACACCGAGCTACGTGACATCGGTAACGCTGTTACCGTCGTCACCAAGCAGTTCCTCGATGACATTGCGGCGGTGGACAATGAGTCCCTCCTCCAATACACCGTCGGCACTGAAGTCGGTAACGTTCAGGGTAACTTCACCGGCACCGGCGACGGTGCGTTTCTCGATGAGTCCAGCCGATTCACCAATCCCAACCAGAACACCCGTGTTCGTGGATTGGCCGCGGCGGATAACACCCGTGACTTCTTCCTCTCCAACATCCCTTGGGATGGTTACAACGTTGATCGGGTCGATCTGCAACGTGGCCCGAACTCCATTCTGTTCGGTCAAGGCAGCCCGGCGGGTATCATCAACGTCGGCACCAAGCAGGCGATGTTCAACAACGCCAACGAGGTTACCTTCCGCGTCGGCAGCTTCGGCTCCGTTCGTGGCACGGCTGATTTCAACCGTGTCGTCATGGAAGACCAGTTGGCCATCCGGGTGGCTGCGGTTTCCGACAGCCAGAAGTTCAAACAAAAGCCATCCTTCTCCGATTCTGAGCGCATCTACGGTGCGGTTCGTTTCGAGCCTGGTTTCCTGAAAAAGGGATCCGCTCGCACGATCATCAAGGCGTCCGGTGAAATTGGTTCGGTTGACTCCAACCGCCCCCGCACGCTGCCGCCAATCGACTTGATCACTCCGTGGTTCCGCTCCGGCACCTACGAGGGCACCCGCAATGGTCAGCCCGTGACCTACAACAATCTCAACCGTGAGTTGTTCAATCAGCACCAGTTGCAGGATGACAACACCGGTCGTGACAATCATGGTCAGGTCCGTCCTTCCATCAATGGTGGCCCGAACGCTGGTCAGCCCAACCCTGCCTTCCAACCTTGGATCGGCAACTTCGGTCAGCAGTTCGGTGGCCCGAATCTGTTTTTCGATGGCAACAGCCCGACCCACAACGACGCTTGGATTTGGGAAATCAATGAGCCGCGTGGTATTGGACCCGACGGCCAGGTTGACCAAGGTATCGGCGGTTTCGGTTTCAACCGTGCCGGTGGTATCGACAACTACTCGTCCTTTGCCCGTAAGGCCGGTCTGCCGTTCTCGGAATTCGGTGTTTACCGTAACAACAACCTGACCGACGCCTCCGTCTTTGATTTCTACAATAATCTCTACGACGGCCCCAACAAGGAAGAGTGGCAGGACTGGGATCACTTCAACATCAGCCTCGCCCAGACTTTCATGGACGATAAGTTCGGTTTTGAATACACCCTGAACCAAGAGAACTACGAAAACGGCCAATACGCCTCCATGTCCGGTGACCGTCAGGCCCTCTACGTTGATATCAATGGCATCTACGGTGATGGTTCCCCCGACGCGGGTCTGCCCGCTGGTGGTGACCCCCACTCGGACGGCACCCCCAATCCCAATGCGGGACGTCCGTTCATCACCGATTCCGGCCAGTTTGGTAATAACTCGTTTGATAGTAAGCGTCACGCTTCCCGCCTGACCGGTTTCCTCCGTCACGACTTCTCCGATGGTGGCCGTGAAGATTCCATTTGGCGCACCCTGTTGGGACGTCACACCATCACGGGCCTGCTCGCCACGGATGAGCAGACTTCTGACAATCGTAGCTTCCAGCGCTTCGCCGTGGTGGATGACAATTACTTCAACTTCTCGGGAAGATCAGCGTCTACACGCTTCAACGACAATGCCTTTGCCGTTAACCGGGTGATGTATCTCGGCCCATCGTTGACCAACAGCTCCACCGCTTCCGGCGCCGACATTCCGCGTCCGACGGCATTCGCGCAAGTGCCGAGCACGATCAACCTCTACACCTTCGATTCCACTTGGAACGCCCCCGGTGTCGACCAGGCCGCTTACTGGGAAAATGGCTACCATCTCCCCGGTTCGGACGGACGCGACTCCACGCAGTCCGAGAACCCCGCCAACTATGTTGGATGGGGCTACGTGCCGGTGAACATCGTGTCGGCCGAAAATTCCGATGCAGATCGCAACCTGCTCACCACCAGTGCGCGTCTCACGAAATCCAAGGTCGATTCAGAGGCATTCGTTTGGCAGGGCAACCTGTGGAACAACGCCATTGTCGGCACCTACGGCTGGCGTGAAGACACCGCGTATTCCTGGGGTCTGGCCAAGGACGTCAACAATCAGGCGTCGGCGACCAACCCCCGCGGTTACATGCAGTGGGGTGACTACTCCCTGTCCGGTCCGGCCGACAATGAGCTCGTGGTTGAGTCAGAGTCCTACTCCATCGTCACTCACATCGATGACCTGCCGTTCCTCGACAAGCTGATGGAGCCGCTCCCGTTCCTCACCACGTTCTTCTACAACGATTCCTCCAACTTCCGTCCGGAAGCGAATCGCGTGGACGTCTACGGTGAATCGATTCCTGCCCCGCAAGGTCAGACGATCGATCGTGGTCTGCTCTTCGAGTCCAAAAACGGCAAATACTCCCTCAAGGTTAACAAGTATAAGACCACGGTCACCAATGGCACCAGTTCCGGCCTGTCCGGCGCTTGGTTCATCGGTGCGTCCCAAGCTTGGTCCGCCGGTTGGGTCAACAAGTTCGAGTTCAACCTGAAAGGTGGTTACACCATCGACCGGGCGATGGACCCGAGCGATCCGAACGCTGAGACTGATACCGAGGTCAACTACGGCACGGCTCCTGGGGAAACCCAAGCCGATGCCAAGGCCCGTGAGCTCGCTGCGATTGCCGCTTGGCGCTCATGGCAGGCCAAAGTTGATCCTCGCTTCTACGACGCATGGAACCTCGACATTGGCACCAGTGCCCAACCTTCGGCCAGCACCCCTCTCGGCTTCGCCGTTACGGAGGATGCCATCTCCGAAGGTTATGAAATCGAGTTCAGCGCTTCGCCGACTCGCAACTGGCGTCTGACCCTCAATGCCTCCCGCACGGACGCGGTCCGGAACAACATTGGTGGTACGAACCTGTCCGCATTCGTCTCGGCGTATGAAAATGCACTGAAGAACGAAGGTGCTGGTGACCTCCGCATCTGGTGGGGTGGTGCCGGTAATGAGACCGCACTGTTCCAGTGGAACAACAACATCGGTTCCGAATGGGCTGCCCGTAAGCTGCAGGAAGGCACCAGCGTTCCCGAGCTCCGCGAGTGGCGCTTCAACGCCATCTCCAACTACGACTTCTCCGAGGGATTCCTCAAGGGAGTCAACGTGGGTGGCGCGATTCGCTGGCAGGACAACGTGATCATCGGTTATCCGCCGGAGTCCGTTCCCAACGATCCCGGCAGCATCAGCTTCGACCTCAACTCCCCGTATGTCGGTCCGGCTGAAACCAACATCGACGTTTGGGTCGGCTACCGCCGTAAGCTGAGTGAACGCCTTGACTGGAACATCCAGCTCAATGTGCGTAACTTGGGTGCCGGCAACGACCTCATTCCGATTACGGTCCAACCTGATGGCACCCCTGCGGGTTACCGCATCGCGCCATACCAGACCTGGGCTATCACCAATACGTTTACCTTCTAGGGTCTCAACGATTGGCAAAACTCTCAACGCCTCCCTTCGGGGAGGCGTTTTTTTTTGGCGCGATCGATAGGGAAACGCGCGTTCCTTCCACACCGCCCCCGGCTCACATAGTTGCGGAGGAGTGGAAGGTAGGGCGTGACCGCCCCTCCGTCGTCAAGACTATGGCGGGCATGCGGGCGCGCCGAGCAGTGGAGTGGCTCAAATCCCCTGAATCCCTCAGCCTGAAACCGGACTCAAATCCAACATGAAGCAGTGGGAAGGGCGATGTTTTCACGATACCTGCCCGCGGTGGAGTGGCTACCCGATCGGTCTTTGCGACCCGGCGCTACCGCCTGACCGCTTGGAGCATTTCCCTAATGTTGGCGGCGGTGTGAGATTGACCCGAAGCTTCCGCAAACCTCAGCCCCGCCTCCAAAAGCTCCTTAGCTCGCCGGCTCCGTCCATCCATCAGGTAAGCCTGGGCCAAAAACAGATGGGCGCTCGGATCCTGCGGTCGCAGTTCCAGGAACATCTCCAATGGTTCCAGCGCGGCCTGAAAGTTGGATTGGGCGAGTTGCAGCGTCCCCAGTTCAAAGGCCAGATCCACGTCGCGGGGATGGAGGTCAAACCCGCGTTGAAACTGTTTGATCGCACTCTTATTTGCGCCCGCGGCCTGTTCGGCCCGTCCTCGCCGCAGGTGGTAGATCGCGACCAGTTGCCGCACCTCCGGATCGCCCCAGTAGGCCTTCAGCAGGGTGTCGGCATAGTCGCCCGCCTCCACCAGTCGATCGGTCGAAAGGGTGAACTGCAGCAAGTAGCGCAGGGCCGGAGCGAAGGTGGGTTGCTGAACCAAGGATGCGGCAAACGAAGCCATGGCATCGTCAAATTGGTCACCGCGTAGCTGCAATTCACCCAAATGGAAATGGGCCGCGGTATCGTGGGGACTCAGGGCCAGCGCTTGTTCGTAGGCCTCCACCGCCTCGTTGAAGTTCTGCAACGCCTCCGAGGTCAGTCCGAGCTCGACTCTGAGTTCAGGTGAGCGGGGATGCGCTTGAATGCCGGCCTCCGCAATTCGCCGGGAGGATTCAAAGTTGCCCTGTTCTCGCTCGATCGCAGCCAGATTAACCAACGACAACAGGGGAGGGGTGAGGCCCTGGAATTCGGCCAGCGAAATGGATTGGCGTAAACTGGCCAGAGCCAACTCCGGTTCGTTGAGCTTGCGGTAGTAGTCGCCCAGCAACTCGTGGTTGCCGGGATCTTCGGGGTCCACCGCCACCGCCCGTTCGTATTCTGTGCGACCACGGTCGCCTCGGTTGGTCTGGAAATCGACCATACCGATCACGAACAGCAGTTGGGGATTCACGCACCAAGCATGCAGCTCTCGCATCCAAGGATCTTCGGCGGTCGCAAACCGACCGGACTTGTAACCCAGCCAGCGATGGTCTTCGGCCAGGTTCTCTTGTCCGGCGTCGCGATACAAGCGGGACAGCAGATTGTGCGCGGATGCGAACAAAGGGTGATCCGCGACCAGCTCGAGCAGGGCGGTCTTCCCCTCGGGAATACGATCTGTTTGGAGATCGATACGCGCCAAACCCAGTCGGGCGTAGGGATCAGTCGGCTCGAGTTTAAGCCGCCGCTCATAGCAGGACCGGGCGGTGGCAAATTTCCCCGCCTTCAAGGCGATATCCCCCAGCTGCAACCAGGCAGGGGAGTAGTCCGGCGAGTGCCCGGTTGTCTGCTGCAGGAGGAGAGTCGTTTCGCCGATGTCTCCCGCATCGCGATACAGGTGAGCCAGATAGTAGGGCCAGCGACCTTCTTCAGGGTCTTCGCGTATCAGTAGCCGCCAGGCTTGGATGGCCTCGGCGGCGAAGCCGTTGGCTTGGAGCAGGCGGGCATAGTCGGCCAAGGCAGACGGCTCCCCCGTTTGGTTTACTTGTTGGAAAGTGTCCTGAAGTTTTTTCCGCAGCGTGGGGACTGCATCCGCGATATCCGGCAAGAGAGGGACCGCCGTTTGAATCCGCTCGGTCGCGGATGGGGCCAACGAGAGATACGTGATACCGCCGCCCACGCCTGCGACCACCACGGTGGCGGCGCTGGTGAGCAGGAGAGAGCGTTTTGATCCGGAGTCACTCACCGGCGGCGCCATAGGGTTACGCTGCTCATGTGCTCAAAGGGCGGAAAGGCATGGTAGCCCCCGGTCACGATTTCAGGAATGCCGTCACCGTTCAGATCACCGGCGTCTGCGGTGATGAGTTGGATGGGTTTGGTGGCCAGCTCGACCGGTCTAAAGTTTTGCTCTCCGTCATTCAACCAGGCCATGAGCGTGACGGTATCGGCGTTCGACCAATCGCCGAAACCGCTGGTGGCCACGAGATCGATATGGCCATCACCATTCAGGTCGGCGGGGGAGGGGGCGTAGGCTCCGGGCATTTCGCCGACGCGATGGTAGACAAACTCACCGTCACCCCGGTTCTCCAACCACTGCACGCCGTGCCATGCCCGTGGTCCGCGCACCGAGTAGTCGAATCCGTCGCCATTACTGAAAACGAGGTCGGGTTGGCCGTCTTGATTGAGGTCCGTCGTTTTCATCCCGCTGCTGCCGAAGTCCTCGTTGGTGGAGCCCCACAAGATCTCGTCGCTAAACTCGCCGTCACCGAGGTTGCGGAACAAATGCACCTCCTCCCATTCCTGGGAAATGAGGGCGGCGATATCCAGCCGGCCGTCGCCGTCGAAATCAGCCACCGGCGTGTGAATGCAGCCCGACTGGCCGTTGAGCTGATGACTGGCAAAACTCCAGTCACCGAGATTTTCCATCCAGCGGGTCTCTCCTTCAAAGTATCCGAATTGGCCCACCACCAGATCAAGTCGTCCGTCCCGGTGTCCCATGAGATTGGCTGCCCGCACATCGGTGACGCGCGATACTTTCTCCAGCAGGACATGCCGTTTCAGACTGCCATCCGCGAGGTGCTCGAAGGCGAATAAGCTGCCGATGGAGTCGCCGTTGGGCAGCACCTGTCCCATGCTGGCGATCAACAAATCCAGCCGGCCGTTGCCGTAGACGTCCTCCGCCGAAACGTAAACCGGGCCGCGCACATCCTCCGCCAAGATCGATTCAGAGAATTGATCCGGCGCCGTCTGGCGAATCCAGCGCACGGTGTGCGTCGACGCCTCGCAATAGAGCACGTCCATCATACCGTCCTGATCAAAGTCGATCATTTGAATGTTGGTGACCTCCGGTCGGCCAAACGTGCTCGCCGGCGCGCCAATGGGTTCTGGGGTGTAGCTGATCTCTGGCGCTGCTTCCCTGACGGTATCTACGAACGCCGCCGACGCTTTGGGTTTGGCGGGCTCCAGCCACTTGATGATGCCGATCGCGCCACCCACGCCGACCACCGCGCCGGCGGCGACGATCAGGAATGGCTTGAGAGAGCTGGCGGGCATAAGGCGAAGGAGGAAATCAGAGCTCGGCACGCATCTCGGCCGGCAGCAACTGTCGAGCTAGGGCTTCGAGCTCTGGTTCGGGGAACGGTTCATCGAACGAACTGGCGAGCAGCATGAAGCGATAAAGATTGGGCGCGGTGACGGTGGTGAGCAGATAGTCATCCATTTCGTCCATGCTGTAGCCCACTTGTTCCCGAGCGTATTCGGCCTCGCGGCCGAGCATCAGCACGTTGGCCAGACTCACGCGTCGGTCGAACTCCAGGTCGCCGTCACGCTCCTCCTCCACGTATGGAATAATCGCGGCCAAGGCCTCGTTGAAGACGGCAAGATTACCCTGGGTGACCGCGATCTGGGCTTGGGCTACGAGGCCGCTCAGATCGGACGGGAAAGATTCCTGCAGGGTCACCGCAATGGCTGCGGCAAACTGGCGCCGGCCGGTTTCCGCAAAATACTCACCGAGGCGGCTCAAGGCGGAGGCGTTGTCCTGAGTTTCGGTGACCTGGAAAATCACACTCGAGTAGTCCTCGAAGACATCAGCTTCCGGCATTTGGTGTTGGACCGGTCGCATCCACCGCGGAGCGAGCCACTGGTCCAGCATGGCCATCATGCTGTGTTCCGGTTGGGCGGCGCCCAACTGGGCGTATTCGTAGAGGAACGGATCCCAGGACGGGATCACAATGTGGGAGATTTCCCGCTGGGTGGCGAGAGCCAGGGATTCGTCGGGAGAACTGGCACTCGCGATGCGTACGGCGGCAATGAAGCCATCCTGATTTTCTGCGTAGGGTGATCCGAGGCCGGGAACGCCGCCGTAGAAATACAGCGCCGGGGTGACATCGGGAGGGGAAAGGACAACCGAGCGGTATTCCTCATCCCGAAGCGACAACCAGTGGGCCAGATCCCTCTCCGCGAGACTGCGCACATCGCTGACGGTGAGCGTGGGTTCCGCGGCTTCGCTGATTCTTGGGCCCAAGTCCGCCCAGCCGATCCCGGCTGTGACAACAACGGCAGCGGCCAGTCCCGCTTGAGCCCGGCCGGTTTTTAGGGCGGTGGCCGATAGAGCGGCTAATCCGGCCAGTCCGCAGAAGACGGGCGCCCACCATGACAAATTTGAGAGGCCGAGCGCAGCCATGCCGATCGTGATAATCACCGCGGCCAAGAGAGTGCCGCGAATCTCGGCGCTCAGTTTCCCCTGCAGGAGTTGCCAAACGGCAAAGCCAATCAGCGCGAAGGGTAGAAAAATGGCGGCTGGAGCGCTATTGCTCTCCTGCGCATTGACCCACTCGGCAAACGATGAGGCGGAAACGGTGTCGGGGAGATGGGTCAGTAAATCAGATCCCAACCGCCCCGCGGTGAAGCCCGGGTCTTTTTTGACTACCATCATGCCCACCAAGGATCCGGCGATGAGGAGGGCGACGACACCTTGGATGAGGCGCGGGCGATTCCAGCCTCCCCGTTGGATCAAAGCCCCGAGCCAACCCAGGCCCGCGAGGGATACGCCATGCAGGGGGTGGATCTGGTGCAGGCGGTTTTCGGCCCACGTGATCTCGGTGCCGAGAAACTCGATGGCGAAGAGCGCCAGCGCCGTGAGCCCACTTGATGCTCCCCATAGCAGCCACGGCGAACGCAACAGTCCATCGTCTGCTGCACTGCGCTTGGCAAATTTGTTGGCGGCCAGACCCGCGATGAACAGCGCCAAGGTAAGCGAGTATCCGTGAGTGGGGGAGATCCATACGGCCGTGCCCAGAGCGACGCCGGCAATGATCCAGCACCGCTTGGCTGACCGGTCGCGAAGCCCGGCCAGAAAACTCAGGGAAGCGGTCGCCATGGCGAGGGTCACCAAACCCCGGGCGGAAGGTGCGCCCGCCTGGAACGCTCCGACCACCGGATAACCCAACCCGACCAGGACGGAGGCAACCGCCCCGGCGAGAACGCCCCATTGCCACGTCACAAACACGCTCACTGCGATCACCAGTACGACATGGAGGAGTGGTTCGGATTTGAGGGAGGCGTCGGCCACCGCGGCTCCTGGGGTTTCACTGTCGCCAAGCAAGGGGGTCACGGCGGCCAGCCACCAGCGCGCGGCGGAGGGCGACTGCACCGTCCGACCGTTGGGCGCGTTGTCATAGTCGACCTCCCGGATGCGCCAATCGCCCGTCGCGCGAATGTTCTCCGCCTGCACGATCCACTCGTAGCTCTCGAGATTGTGCCCCGGTACGATGTGAGATCGGCGTCCCTCGGTGTAGCCACTGGGAGACTCTTCGTCGGCGACCAGGATCAGATTATCGGAAAATTGGCTGGAAACTGTCTCAACCCGGTAGATGGCCGCCGTGTGAAACCAGATTACCAAAGCCACCACCATCACTGGAATTACAGCCCAGTAACGAGAAGCTTTGGTTGGTTCGGAGGTCATGCGGTTGGCGGTCTTTTTTCGGACGGAAACATCCATGATTCGGAGCGGTCTGGGTCTGGCAAGCGCAGTCCCTCAGATGTGCCGCTGTCACGGTGTTCCAATTATTGCCTTCCCTTGACCCGAAGGCCCTTGGAATCTCTCTTTTGCTCCGAATTCGCATGACCGATTCCTACCCCTACCTCTGCTATGCCCAGTCCTGGCTCCACGGCCTCATTGTGTCGGGAGCGGTCGGAGCGTTGGCGGTGTCTGCGCAGGCGGAAAATGGTCTGGAATCCGTTCCACTGGAGCCTCGCTCTCCGCTGGTCGGATTGACCCTTTTTCGGGAGTTGGATTCATCCACCACCGGCATCGTAACCCGCAATGACTATGCCGACCCGCGCATGTGGGGTGATCGCGACCAGGAATTTGCCCTCGGCGGCATGGGCACGGGCGTGGCTATTGCCGATTTCGACAACGACGGCTGGCCCGATGTGTTTGTGGTCAGCAAAAC